>CAWDPB010000112.1:0-17807 GCA_963804075.1 uncultured Acidobacteriaceae bacterium
GTTCATCACGCGCTGATCGAAACGATCCTGCGAACTCGTTTGCAGTTGTTGCGGGAGGATTTGGCTCAAGCCAGCGGCGTGAACGGCACTAGCCCAGCTTTTTACGCGTCAAAACTGATGTCGGGCCTGCCCCGTTTGTTACCCGTGGGTTGCCCGAAGGTGTCAGAATTGCATCTGGTTTCGATCCTGAAAACTCTCTCGATGCTGGAAGCTCGGCCTCGGTCTGACTCCCGATCCTCATCGCAACTCCCACGACTTGGCCGATTACTTCGGCCTCCTGCGGATGTCTGAGAATCCTCACCTGCACGGGCGACAAAGGGTGCGCTTGCAGTACCAGAGAATTCGGCCGGAGTGAGCACCAGCAGCACGTGAAACCATCCCGCGTCTCTACAAAATAAATAGGCCTCTCGTATTCCGAACGCCAGTGCCGTTCCGATATCCGCCGCCTTGACTCATCCACCTGAACAAACGATCCCGGGGGCAAAATAGGGTACATAGTGTAATCTTCATTGCCGATGTAGGCATACGTGTAGTCTTGCGCCGCCAATCCGCTCAGCAGCGTCAATGGGACGATGCCCCATTGCTGCACCATTCGTCCCAAGTCCGAGGTTTCGCTCAGATCGAATCCAGGGTCGAGCTTGATGGGTATATTTATGCCCGCCCGGTCGTTTTCTACCGTCACAATATGCGAGCGCGCAGGCTGCGCCGAAGTCCATTCGTTGCTGATTCCATCGAGATCGACACCGTAAAACGACAGCAGAATGCGTACCGGTTTCCGGTAAATAGCCGCCAACGAGTAAAACCTGAAAACGCTGGGAATCACTCCTTTGGTTTCGATATCGGAAAGGCGGCTCGGCGGAACCAGATATTCATCGCTGCCGCGTCGCTGGGCGATTCCCGTGCTCGCGTTCTCCACATCCCGCATCGTGAGGCCGAGGCGCTCGCGGATCTTGCGTAAATCGTTACCTGCCGACACCATAGTGCACTCCTGGAAGAGAGCCTGGTTCTTCATTCCGATGCCGACGGACGTCAATCGTCAAGGGGGCGCAAAGGAATCGCTAGCTTCGACTGCGTTCTCTTTAGCAAGCATGACCAACGGACGAGAGGTCCAAAATGCTTGTGTGCATGCTTATACCAAGTTCCTGGAGGTGTTTTCAACTGGTTTGTTCGGTTTTCGTAACACGTCTAGCCAGTATCCGCGCGGGTTTTCACATTTTGGTGCTTTCCGATCTCAGAGCCAAGGTTAAGACACTGAGCGCCTCGATAGGGAATTCCCGAATTCGTAACGCCGGACCGACGGGCAAAAGGCCTTTGTGGTGGAAAGGTGAAAACAACAACCTAGGAATGGACCGGCGGCCGCATACCGGACCTCACTAGCAAAAAGACTGCGAGCAATTAGGGTCTACGAGCAGGGAGTATCCCAACCCTCGCTCTTCATTTTTTCGTTTGACCAACGTTGCAACGCTTCGAACAGAACTGGATCGATGACCACGAATCGCAGGCCAGCTTTTCCACCCGCATCGGCCCAAGCCACACGCCCCTTCACTCGCATCTCCGTCTCGCTCTCTGGCAACAGGAAATTCACGTCGAGCAATCCGGAAAAGCCGACGGGATCTGCCACGCTTTCCAGTCCCATCCCTCCAGTGCTCAGATTGGTGGCCTCCACATGGAGTTCCTTGCCTTTGGCATTTCGCAGGGTCACGGAGATGTTGACCTTGGCACGAAAGAACTTTTGCTGTTCTGGACTGATGGTTCCCAAGGGGCCCGTTCTGTCGCCAGCGCGTTCGCCAATTCCATATTCCCGAAGCTTCCGGCTGAGCGTGCGGCGCGAGATCCCCAGGTGTTCGGCTGCGCGCGACCGGTGCCCTCCGGTCTGTTCTAACGCCCGGATGATCATCTGCTCTTCCATGTTCTCCAGATTGCCTCGCGGCACGACTCGCTGAGTTTCGGCCACGGCTCCCGTCTCCGGACGCAACTCGGCCATCACGTCGCTAGCTGTAATTTGCCGGTCAGGTGTGGACATGGCCAGTTTGGCGACCAGGTTGCGCAGTTCGCGGATATTTCCCGGCCATGGGTGCGCCTGCAACGCGGCGAGCGCATCGGTCGAGAAGTTTTTCTCCGCGGTTTTCAGTTTCAGAAAATGACGTGCCAGCGCCACTATGTCTTCCGGCCGCTCGCGCAACGGCGGAACGCGCAGTTGGAACTGGCTGAGCCGGTGAAAAAGGTCCTTGCGAAATCGTCCTTCCTTCACCGCAGTTTCAAGATCCTGGTTGGTTGCCGCTGCCACCCTGACGCTAACCGTGATTTTTCGATGCCCGCCCAGCCGGTAATACGGTGCACCGTCGAGCACGCGCAGGAGTTTGACCTGAATCTGCGGCTGTAGTTCGCCGATTTCGTCCAGGAAAATCGTGCTCTTGTCGGCCAGCTCAAATAACCCCGGCTTGGAGGAGTCTGCTCCGCTAAATGCGCCCTTCTCGTATCCGAATAACTCGCTTTCGACCAGATGTTCCGGCAGCGCCGCACAGTTAATATCGATCAGCGGATTCTTGCATCGATTCGAATACTCATGGATCGTCCGCGCCACAAACTCCTTGCCCGTCCCCGTCTCTCCCGTGATCAGAACAGCTTCTGTGTGACTTGCCACGCGGTCCACCATGCCCATGAACTTGTGCATGACCGGGCTTGCAATCAAGAACTCGGTTCCATCGATGTTTCGCCGCGTTAGTGGAGCTGCTTTGCTGGAAGCGTGTTCACATCCGTCAACAGTTTTGCCGGCTTCTGCTTCCCCAGCATCGATTGCAATCCCCACGATGCTTGCCGGGCGCGCATCGTCGTCCCGCACCAGCGACATAGAAAGATAGCAGCGAAGCTCCTGGCCCGATTTCGTTCGACCCTGCACTTCGCCTTGAAATCTCCCCCGCTCCATCAGCGCGGGAAAAATAAGTTCGCCAATCGATCCACCATCTCCTTGCAATAAGCAGGCCACATTTCGGCCAACAAGCTCCTCCGGCTTGTATCCATAGCGGCTTACGCCCCGATTGCAGCCTGTAATCGCACCTTGCAGATCCGTGCTAAAAATTGCGTCTTGTATTTGGTCCAGGATGTGAGGTGAGAAGCTGGCAGAAGGATTGGCGGAGAGAACGGCGGACGAATTTCGGCAGCCGCCTGAGGCCGGGGCGCAGTCAAAAGTCAGATTGCTTTCTTGCAGTGTCTTCTCCATGAAAAAGGCGTCGATGAAACTCGCTGAAAAAACTCGAATGCGGCCGCCGCTTATAGGGGCGTAGCTCTCAACCTCTAAACGATGCTGCCACAATCTGTCTGATCGAATCGATGTTCGCGGCAGGGCCGTAAAACCAAAGTAATCATGCCTCTCCAATCGCTGGTCGCGCGCAGGCTAAACGGCAGTCGAACATTCAATCGGCAATTACCACTGTAAGTATCAGGACGTTTCTTGCTGTACTACCATCCTCCTGGCTGGCTATTTGCCAAGGCCTTGCGCTCTTCTATGCTCCTTCGCCGAATCGCCAACCACGTCGCTTCGCTGGCCGCCCTCATTCTTTTAGGAGGATTGCTTTCTGCGACCCTGGTGCGCATGGCCCCTGGCTTCGGTTCCGACGAGCGCGAACTCGATCCCAGTCTGAGTGCCGAAAGCCTCCGTGCCCTTCGCAGCGAACGTGACGCCCATCGCAGCGTCCTCGCCTTCTATGCAAATTACCTTCGTGGCGCTGTCCACGGCGATCTCGGCGTTTCGCAGTCCCTCGGCCAGCCGGTCAAATCGTTACTGCAGGAACGCTGGCCTGTCACCGCGCGTCTCGCAGGCTTCGGCCTCTTGCTCGCATGGATTCTGGCGGCGTCTCTTGCACTTATCGCTTGCCTCTGGCAGCATCCTGCCGGTGGATTTCTGGGCTCCTCGCTAAGCGGCGCACTTCTGTGCATTCCCGCAGCCGTGCTGGCGCTTGCCTCGGTCGTTTTCAATGCTTCGGGTTATCTCGTCATTGCGCTGATCGTTTTCCCCAAGATCTACCGTTACTCGCGCAACTTACTCGCCAAAGCCTACGCTCTGCCGCACATCACCGCCGCGCGCGCGCGCGGACTCGGCGAACTGCGCATTCTCGCCCGCCACGTCCTGCCCGTCACCGGATTGCAGATGATGGCCCTGGCTGGCATCACCGTCAGCCTGGCGCTCGGTGCTGCCATTCCAGTCGAAAGCCTCTGCGGATTGCCCGGCATCGGCCAACTCGCGTGGCAAGCCGCGCTCTCTCGCGACCTGCCACTTCTAGTCAACCTGACCATCCTGGTTACAGCAGTAACCTTGCTCGCCAACTCCACCGCCGATGTAATGATCCATGTATTGAAAACTCCTCGGGAATAGGAGCGGCATGAAAGCAGCCCGCGTGTTGGCGTGTGTCGTCGTGGTCGGCGTGTGCGCGCTTTCGCTCGCCGCCAACTGGCTGGCGCCAGCCGGATATGCAAAACAATTCCGCGATTCCCCATCCGCGCCTCCATCCCGTGTTCATCTTCTCGGCACCGACGAAGTAGGCCGCGACCGCCTTGCCCGCGTGCTTTACGGAACTCGTATTTCTCTTCTGCTCGCGCCTGCCGCCGCATTTGTCTCCACCGCACTCGCCGCGTTGATCGGTGGACTCAGCGGATATCTCGGCGGACTCTGGCTCAAACTGGCGCGCGCCTTCACCGATCTTTTTCTATCGTTGCCCTGGCTGTTCCTACTGATAACGGTGCGCGCGCTTTTGCCGCTAAACGTTTCGCCGCTGACCTCGGTCCTGATTACTTTCCTCGTCCTCGGCCTGCTCGGGTGGGCCGCTTCCGCTCGAGTGCTCTCGGCGAGCGCTCACGCGCTGCGCGACTCCGATTTCGTTCTCCAGGCTCGTGCCTCCGGTCTTGATGGCTCGCGCCTGTTCTTCATTCACGTTCTGCCCAACCTCAAACCAGTTCTTTCTGCGCAATTCTGGATTTCGATTCCTGTCTTCATCCTCGCCGAGGCTAACCTCGGCATTCTCGGTCTTGGCGTCGCCGAGCCGCTTCCGTCCTGGGGAAGCCTGCTCCGCGAACTCGAAGGCATGCTCTCATTCCGCGAAGAACCCTGGCGTCTGGTCCCTCTCGTTCTGCTCATGGTCGTGATGATGTCCTTTCAAATGCTCTTATCGAACGAAGAGGTCCCCGCATGACCAGCCGCCGCGCGAATCTGTCAGTGCCGCTTTCTACAGGATTGTTATTCCGAATGAATCGCACAGTCTTGTTATTCCGAGCGAAGCGAGGAATCTCTACTCTTGTTTGCCTCGTCCTTCTCTGCCTTTCCGCCGGCGCCCAAAGCGGAGGCGAACTTCGCTTCTGCCTGCGCGTCGAGCCTAAGACCCTCGACCCGCTTCTCGTCGATGACGAAGCATCGCTCTCCATTCGCTATCTCACCGGAGGCGTCCTCGCCCGCGTCAATCGCCACACCCAGCAACTTGAGCCCGAACTCGCCGAGTCCTGGAAAATATCAAAGGACGGCAAGCAGATCACATTCAATCTCCGCCACAGCGTGCAGTTTTCCGACGGTACACCGTTCTCGGCCGACGACGTCGCCTTCACCATGAAGCGTCTGATGGATCCCAGCCTGCACTCTCCTGTGGGAGACGAGTTTCGCTCCGCTGGGAGCGCCATTACAACGAACGTGACCGCCCCCGATCGAATCGCGATTACGTTCCCCGCTCCCATCGTCGAGATGGAGCGGCTCTTCGACGAATTGGCCATCGTTTCCGTGCACTCGAAGAAGGAATCCGCCGCGCTCGGTCCCTTCATGGTCGCGGAATACAAACCCGGATCGAGCGTGTTGCTGGAGCGCAACCCGTACTACTGGAAGAAAGATGCGCAAGGCCGCCGCTTGCCCTACCTCGATTCCATCCATCTTGATATCCAGCCCAGCCGCGATGTCGAGATGCTCCGCTTCAAACGCGGCGAACTCGATCTCATCAACGTGCTCGACGCGGACTATTTCGACAAGCTCGCGTCGGCCTCGCCTCAGCTCGTACGCGATGCCGGCCCGTCGCTCGATTCCGACTTCCTGTGGTTCAACGAAGTCGCAAACGCTCCCATCCCCGAATACAAGCGCGCCTGGTTCCGCTCCGCGAATTTTCGCCGCGCCATCTCGGAAGCCATCAACCGCGACGACATCAGCCGCATCGTTTACAACGGACACGCGCAGCCCGCCGTTGGCCCGGTTTCACCGGCCAACAAGTTCTGGTTCAACGGCAATCTCAAGCCCGAGCCGCACAACCCGCAAGCCGCTCTTGAACGCCTCAAAGCCGATGGCTTCCATCTTCAGAACGGAACGCTCGTCGATAAGAGCGGCAATTTGGTCGAGTTTTCCTTCGTCACCAACGCCGGCAGTAAGCCGCGCGAACGCATGGGCGTTCTGATTCAGGATGATCTCGGCAAAATCGGCATCAAAGTCAACCTTGTGACACTCGATTTCCCTTCACTTATCGAGCGCATCACGCAGAAGTTCAACTATGAAGCCGCCATTCTCGGCTTTCGCAACGTCGACCTCGACCCCAACGGTCAGATGAACATCTGGATGAGTTCGGCGGAAAATCATGCCTGGAATCCGCAGCAGAAGTCGCCGGGAACCGCATGGGAAGCCGAGATTGACAAGCTGATGCGCGCGCAAGCTTCGACCTCGGATCTGAAGAAACGCAAGCGGGATTTCGACCGCGTGCAGGAAATCGTCTACGAACAAGCGCCGCTCATTTATCTAGTGAACCTGAACGCGCTCTCGGCAGTTTCCCCCTCCGTTGCGGGCGCTACTCCCGGCATCCTCTATCCGCAGACTTTCTGGAACGCCGAACGCCTGACGTTAATTGGAAGCACAACCGCCAAACGCTGAGCCTAACCAACGTGAGCCCAACCAACGCTGACACCGAAATGTCGAGCACAGCGCGATCCGTGAATTGTCATTCCGAGCGAAGCGAGGAATCTGCAGTTGACACCACCGCCCTGCTCTGTGCCGAGATCACAGTCCGTTATCCCGGCAAACCGCCTGTCCTGCGCGGCGTCTCACTCGAAATCCAGCACGGAGAAATTCTCGGCCTCATCGGTCAGAGCGGCTCGGGGAAAAGCACACTCGCTCTCGCCATTCTCGGCCTGCTCGGCCGCCAGCGCGCCGCAGTCGAAGGCAAAATTATTTTTCAGGAAGCCGACCTGCTCTCCCTGCGCGAGCGCGAACTTCGCAACCTGCGCGGAAAAGCCCTGAGCCTCGTCCTTCAAAGTCCGCTCGCTTCGCTCAACCCCGCGCTGCGCATCCGAACGCAACTCGAAGAGGCCTGGCGTGCGCACCGCGACGACTCTACGACGAAGAGCGACTGCGAAACCGCCGTCCAATCCGCGCTCACCAGCGTGAGCCTGCCTGCCGAAAACGATTTCCTAAGGAAGCGTCCCGCGCAGCTAAGCGTGGGCCAAGCCCAGCGCGTGCTGATTGCGATGGCCGTCATGCACCGTCCATCGCTGCTTCTCGCCGATGAGGCCACCAGTGCCCTCGACGTGATCACGCAGTCGGAAATCCTCCAGCTGTTTGCCCGCCTCAATCGCGAAACCGGAATGTCTATCCTTTATATTTCGCACGATCTGCCCTCGGTCGCCGAAATCTGCCACCGCATCGCCATCCTTCATGAAGGCCAAATCGTGGAATGCGGCCCAACCGAAGCAATCTTCGCTGCACCTCAACACCCCTACACGCAGCGCCTGATGTCGTCGTTACCTCAAGTCCCCGCGCGCCCCGAATCCGCCCTGGCAAAAAAACAAACCGCCTCTTCCAACTGACGGACACCCGCGGATGATCCCTGTCTTACTTACCTCACCGGGAATTGCGGCTTCACTATGGGACAAACCTGAGGGTTATTGCTGAGAACTGAGAACTGGCTACTGAGAACTCGCGTCCTCACCGGGCCCGCGCCAGCACCAGCGTCACATCGTCCGGCTGCTCCTGATCACCAATCCATTCATCGAGCGCTGCGCTCACCAACTCGGTAATCCGTTCCAGCGGCAAATAACGATTCTCCCGCGCAATCTGAATCAGCCGCTCCTCGCCGAATTCGCCATAATCGCTTTCCGGTTCGGTTACGCCGTCGGTGTACGCAATCAGCAAATCGCCGCGCTGTAACTGCACGGTCGCTTCTGGAAAATCCATGTTGTCGAGCAGCCCCACCACTGTCCCGCCACAGTCGAGAAGCTGCGAACTCCCATCGGCGGAAATCAGAATAGGAGGAAGATGCCCGCCATTCGAATACGTCAGCCGGCGTGTCGTGCCATCGTAAACGCCCAAAAACAACGTGGCATACTTTGCGTCTGGCGTGCTCTGGTAGACGTGGTGATTCAGAAGGCTCAGCAGCAGAGCCGGAGAAATTTCGGCTCTTGACAGTTCATTGGCAAGCGCCGTCCCATGCCCAAACGGCGCGCCCATCGCGGCCGCCTCGCGCAGCGGAGTACCCTCAAGGCTGTACGCGCGCACCGCGGAATGAATGGTCGCCATCAGCAGCGCCGCGGAAATGCCTTTTCCGCTGATATCGCCGACCGCCAATATCATCTTGTCGGCATCGAGCTTCAGAAAATCGTAGTAGTCGCC
Organism: uncultured Acidobacteriaceae bacterium; assembly: GCA_963804075.1. GTDB lineage: Bacteria > Acidobacteriota > Terriglobia > Terriglobales > Acidobacteriaceae > Acidiflorens. Next base: position 8,621 of record CAWDPB010000112.1, read on the forward strand.
GCTCACGGTTCGCGCCGGCCGGCAAAAACCGTGGACTTCCAGGGATTCCAGTTGCGAAATTTCGTTCGGGTAAAGCTGGGCCTGTACTTCCTGCGCGATCGTCAGCTCGTTTTCCATGCGCTGTTTTTCTTTTTGTTCCAGCACCAGCCGTTCGATCGAGGCCGTCATCGAGTTGAAGGAATTCGCCAGCGCAGCCAGCTGATCGTTCGATTTCACCGCAATGCGATGGCTGAAATCGCCGCGGTTCACGTGCATGGTGGCATTATAAAGATCGGCCACCGATGACGTGATGCTGCGCGTCAACTTCGTTCCAATCCACAGTGCCAGCACTTCAATCGCAGCAAAGACAAAAGCGATGAACCAGAGAATGTACTCCACGCCCTTCGCATAATCGCCCAGCGCCGCGAACAGCCGGGCGTAAAGCAGAGCCGGACGCGTCTCAACTCGCGCCAGCGCTCCCGCGCGCTGCTGCTCCCCCGTCTTCCAGTCCACCACTGGCACCGGAACCGGAAGCGGAATCTGAAAGTCGAAAGTGTTAACCGCGGGAGGCACAGCTCCCGCCGAAAATGGTGCCTCGGACTCGCTGGCATACACGTCAGGCGAACTGCCAGCCTGTTGCGCCTGCGCGAGCGCCGCAGAGTTTTGGGCGTTCGGTGAAAAAGTAATCTTGCCCAGGTCCTGGGCTATCTGCTCCATCAGATTCTTGTCCAGCCGTTCGCTGGTCACCACGCGCAGCAAATCTCGTTCGCTATTTACAACGGTCGCGGCGCGCAGATAGAGTTTGCCGCGGTCTCGCACCACATCGGCAAAGTCACCAGTCACGAATTCCGGAAACCCAAATACCGGAACTCCCTCCGGGCCCGCGCAACTCGGAAGCGGCTGTGCACCATACCAAGCGCAAACCTGGCGCCGCGTCCACTCCGGACGGCGCGGACGCACTGGCTCAACCAGCCCCGCCTCGGGTTTGACCCCGTGTTCAAGCTGATTCGTCAGCGCGCGAGCGATCGTGCGGTTCGACGCTTCCATGCTGTGCAGGTGCGTTGCAATGTCGGTCGTCACGACGAATCCCGCGAACTGTCGCGCGAAAAGATATAGCGACACCAGCGAGATGACTACAAGAAGAAATACCGGAATCACCCCGATGAAAACGTACGTGACAATCAATCGATTGCGCAGGCGCCACAGCAGCTTGGAACGCAGCCACCTGTACGCGGCCGCGCTCAGCAAAACAATGGCGAACAAGCTGAGAAATATCACCCACGCTGTAAGACTTGTCGAGAATGCCGGCCGCAGACGGTTCGTCGCCAACTGTACAGCGAACACGAACAGGTCAAGCGCAAGTACGTACAGCGTCGCCCGCGCCAGTCGGCTCTCCGGCCATAGCCCGCTCTCGCGAAGCCTGCTCTCGAGTTCGAGGGAGATTAGTCTCATGCGCTTCCAAGAAGGATCCGATTAAGCCTTTGGGGCCTCGCTGCCAATCTGTGTCCCCGGTGGTCCGCACCTTTAGGCGGGAACCGATCCAAAAATCTCAAATCTCCGGATAGAAATCGAAAAACGCCGCCAGGCTCGTTCTGAGCTGTTTTTCGATCTCCTCTTTGCCACCCTCAAGTATGTGCATGGTGACGTGCGCTTCCCGTCCGTTTCTCAGCTTGACAGTTGCGTCTCCAACCTCGGTGACTTCATCGGCGGGCAGCAAGCGAAGACCATACACCAGCGTCAGATTTGCCATGCCCACGATTGTAAGCCAGCGCAATAGGGAAGAGGAAAAACGGGAATGGAGCGAAAGAGAAAAGAAAAGAGACGGAAAAAGATGAAAGGCGAGTGTGGGCCGGCACCTCGCCGGCTGTCCAGCGGGTACCGTGCCTGCCGATCGCGTCGTTTAATCGCTACCCACTCACGCGCCGGCAACCGCGCTTTTATCCCGGCGGCCAATGCAGCGTGCGTCCGCCAATCAGATGCACGTGGAGATGAAACACCGACTGTCCCGACCGCGGCCCAACGTTCAGTATCGTGCGATACCCGTCCTCAATCGAGCGGTCGCGCGCGATATGCGCGGCTGTCAAGTGGCAGCGGCCCACCAGTTCAGCGTCTTCCCCTTTGGCTTCCTTCAGGCCGGCAATATGTTTCTTGGGGACGATGAGCACATGCGTCGGTCCTTGCGGGTTCAGATCTTCAAACGCAAAGGTGTGGTCGTCCTCGTAGACTTTTTTGGAAGGCACTTCACCGTTGATAATGCGGCAAAACAGACAGTCACCCATAACATCACTTCCGCTGCCCGTTATAAATTCCGTCCGGGCAAGTAGATGGGACCCCATCCTGCGATTTACGACCCATCACCATAACATTTAACTTCCACAACTGCCAATTAGTAAGAATGAAATTCAACTGATAACCCAAATTACTGGTGTAGCGCCGGCATGCCGCCGGCTTTCCCGGCGGACGTCCCGCCGGCCAATAGACCGCAGCATTGGACCCTCGGCTCAGCCCTGATTTCGCGAGGCTCCTAATCCAGCCTTACCAGAAAAGCCGGAGCTTCCGAACCCTGCATCTGCCCAATCAAATCTCTCGCTCGCTGACGATCGTCATCCAGCACTCGTACTCTCACCCACCAGTTTCCCGTCGGGCTGGCGAACTTCATGACCTTGGCTGTCTCATACCGCCGCTGCAAGTGGTCGGCCTGCGTACCGGCCTGTTTGGCACCCTCAAACGGACCAATCTGCACCGCCCACCGTCCGCCCGTATCCAAAGCCGCCGGTGCCTTAAGCACCTCCATGCGAACCTTCGCCGTGCCTGGCAAATAAACGTCTAGCGCCCGTGCCGCCGCGAGCGACAAATCGATCATTCGTCCTTCCACAAACGGCCCACGATCCGTGATTCGCACAACGGCCGAGTGTCCCGTCTTCACATTTGTCACCCGCACAATCGACCCCAGCGGCAGCGTCAGGTGCGCGGCCGTCATGGCATTCATGTCGTAGACCTCGCCGTTCGACCCGCGCCGATTGTGATAAGGAGCGCCATACCAGCTCGCCACTCCCGTTTGTTCAAAGATGGGCTTGGCGTCACCGGCTTCAATCCTCTCGGAGGCCTCGTCGTTGGAAGTACTCGGAGCCGGAGGAGGCGCGGGTTTCTGCTCGGAGATTGGAGGCGGCGATGGAACCGTCACAGGCGTTGTTTTCTTGTGGGCGCAGCCAATGAAGAAAGTGACGCCGAGTAAACTCAGGATGAGCCTGAATGGGACGCGTCTCAAGAATTCTTCTGCTGCTTTTCGAGGAATTCCGCGAGCTCGGAGAGTTTGCCCGCTGCCGTGCGCAACGCTTTCGAGGAGTGCGTCCGCACCGTTGGCACGACTTCGTCGTTCAAATACGTCACCAGTTGCGCCGTTTCCTTCTCGATTGTCTCGGCGATATTGGCCACGGATCGATTGAAGCGCGCTGAAGCGTCTTCCACTTTGCGGTCGAATTCGGTCATCGTCACTCCGCCGGAACAAATTCGTGTACGTGTTCACAAGTACGTCGCGTTGCCAGGCCTCTTCATTATCCGTAGCTTTCCTTCGCCGGTCAATGCTCGCGAATCCGCCGTGCCAATTCTTTCCGAAGCTATCTCTCGCCGCCCGACGCGCTACAATCTCGCCATGCATTTTCGGATCGCCGCACTCGCCCTCATGGTTGCGATGGTTTTACCAGCCTGTACGTTTTACGGCGCCCGCCCGGCGCGCTCCATGGCGGAGGCGACGGGGGGCGAGGGCCTGGAGCGCGTCTTCTGGAAGAATGTGGCGGCCCGCAACTGGGCTGAGATCGAGCGAGCATTGGCCTCGAATTACGCTGGTATTGGCCCCGGCGGCAATCTCGACCGCACTGCCGCGCTCGACCAATACCGCCAATGGCAGTTGAAGGATTTCTCCATCGGCGATCTCAAAACCGAACTGAATGGCAACACGATCGTCGCCACTTACACGATCACCCTGAATGGAACCGCCGCTGCGCAGCCGCTGCCTTCCACCCCACAGCGCATGATGACCGTCTGGCAGCAAGAGAAGCGCGGTTGGGTCGTGATCGCCCACAGCGCCAGTCAATAGGGCGCTTTTATCTCGCACGCAACATGAAATCGAAGACAAAATCGAAGGTGAAAGGAGCAACGCTCACTCCCTCCGCTCTTGCCCGCTTTCGCCGCGCGCTGCTTGCGTGGTACGACGCCAACCGGCGCGACCTGCCCTGGCGGCGTACTCGCGATCCCTACGCCATCTGGCTCTCTGAAATCATGCTCCAGCAAACGCGCGTCGTGGCCGTGCTCGACCACTATCGTATTTTTCTCGAGCGCTTCCCTAACATCGCTGCGCTCGCCACCGCCAAGGAAGATGCCGTCCTCGCTGCCTGGAGCGGCCTCGGCTACTACCGCCGCGCTCGCATGCTGCACCAATGCGCGGGGCAAATTGTCGACCAATACGCTGGACGCTTTCCTAGTACAGCTGAATCCTTGCGTGCTCTTCCTGGCATCGGTCGCTATACCGCCGCTGCTATTGCCAGCATTGCGTTTCAGGAGCACGTTGCCGTCGTCGATGGCAACGTCGAACGAGTCCTTGAGAGATTGGCGGCCCGCAGCCTCACGCTGCAACAAACCTGGCTTCGCGCCCAGGAAAATCTCGCCCCATCCCGCCCCGGAGATTTCAATCAATCCATGATGGAGTTGGGCGCGACGGTATGCCTGCCCCGCGAACCGCGCTGCCCAATCTGCCCAATTCGCACATGGTGCGCGGCACAAGGCGCGCTACCGCAGACCAAAGTAAGAGCACGCCAGCGCCGCCAGCAAATCTGGTGCGCACTCGATTGCCGTGACGGACACGTTCGTTTGGTGAGGCGTCCCAAACATGGATCTCTCATGGCCGGAATGTGGGAGCTTCCGCAGTTCACCGATCTCCCTCCCACTTCCCGCGCGACGGCCACTGGCGCACCTTCCGCCATTCCATCACCGTCACCGACTACACAGTTCACGTCTCGCGCAATCACCTCAGCAAAGACGATAAAGATCGGCGCAACGGTGCCCGCGACAATCCGCACAAACGCTCGCGCCAAGCCACTTCGCCCGCCGCGCATGGCAAATGGATTGCCATCCACGATCTGCCCGCGCTCCCCCTCACAGGCTTAACCCGAAAAATCCTCAAGGCAGATGGCATAATCTAATGACGTAACGCCTTTTTCCATGAAATGGCTCAATCGCTTTTTGGAGGTTCGAAAAATATGGCAGCATTCACGGCGGGAACCAAAGCGCCTGACTTTTCACTGTCCGCGCTCGATGGCGGCAAATTTTCCTTGCAGCAGGCCTTGCAGCGCGGGCCCGTCCTCGTCGCTTTTTTTAAAATTTCCTGCCCGATTTGCCAGTATTCTTTTCCGTTTTTCGATCGTCTGCACCAGGCCTTCGGCAACAGGAACGTCACCATCGTCGGTATTTCGCAGGACAACGATCGCGACACCGCAGCCTTCATGAAGCAGTACGGTGTCACATTCCCCGTGCTCCTCGACGATCCCAATGGATACACGGTTTCCAACGCCTACGGCCTCACCAACGTCCCACGCTGTTTCTAATCGCGCAGGATGGCTCCATCGAAGTATCGAGCGTTGGCTGGGTCAAGAGGATAGTTGAGCAATTGAATGCGAAGCTCGCCAGCGCTCATCAAGCCGCCGACGCCGGTGCTATTCAAGCCCGGAGAAGATAGTTCGCGACTTCCGCGCTGGTTGAGGCTCCAAGAATTGATCCCGCGGTCGCGGGATTCGCACGAGTCCAGTTAACTATTCCAACTGAAAACTGTGTCCAGGGGCAATTGTGGGACTCATTTGCGCCGTAACCCGGTTTGTCATAGGCGCGGAACTATTGGCTGCTAAACCGTAGGAATTCCATCCGTTTTCCCCGGAAATGTCCCATGGTTTGCCGACTGTTTGACCGAGTCCGCAGCCATCGCTATGGCCTTTTCCTTGGCATCGCGAATTGCTCTCGATCGAGCTTGGTCCCGGAGTTCCCGCGTTTCGCTGACTCCAAAGTTGATACCGTCAACGCGATTGGTGCCAGCTTCAAGGAGTTTAATCATCAGGGACTCATACTTCGAAAGGTCTCTGAGGGTAATTGTCGTAGTCTGCGAAACTTCATAGCCTAGAAATCTCGGCACCCTTCCTCGGAATAGGTGGCACCCATTTGAAGTGTGCTGGTTTCGATGTCTTCGGGCTCCACGCCGGCATCATGAGCCAGCGCAAGAATCTTCTTAACCCGCGCGTCGCTTTGAGACTTAGCGATGCCCAAATCTTTATCCCGGGATTCAACGCCGAGGCTCAAGACTACTTGGTCGGGGGCGACATTGACTTCCGACGTGCCTGTTACAGAAATGAGGCGTGGCCGAGGCGCATACTCTTGCGCAGCAGAAGACTGCATCGATGCAACCATGAAAAGAAACACACCAAAAACAGAAATGGTTTTGCAATTCAAGTCAAACCTCCTTTGTACAATGCTTTTGGCTCCGCAACACTTGTAACACTCCCAACACTTCGATTCCATTACAATCAATTCGCATCTTCAATGCCGGATCTTCGAGGTGCTATGCATGTTGATTGGCAGGACTGCGTTCGTCGTTTCTCTGTTGCTCATCGCCACCGTCTCCGCGCAGGAAAAGCCTTCTAAAGCCCACGAACGCCTGTCTCTCCCTCCCGCTGCCGTCGCGGCCATGAACGGCATCAGCAAAGAGAATATTGAAACCCACGTCCGCTTCCTTTCGCACGATCTGCTCGAAGGCCGCGGCACCGGCGCTCGTGGAGGCGACATCGCCGCCCAATATATCGCCGCGCAGTTTGCACTTTACGGCCTCAAACCGGCCGGTGATAACGGCACTTACCTGCAAAAGGTTCCCCTCGTTGGCGTTACACCCGGCGCGGACACCCGCTTCACGTTCGCACCCTCAACCGGCGCGCCGACGGGTTTCAAAGTCATGGATCTCAAGATGCTCGACGACTACGTTGTTTACGACCAAACGCAGCAGTCGGTCTCCGACATTAACGCGCCCATCGTTTATGTGGGCTATGGCATCGTAGCGCCCGAATATAACTGGGACGACTACAAAGGCATCGACGTCAAAGGCAATAGGTCCTGCTGATGCTCGTCAATCAGCCGACCAACGATCCAACCCTGTTTCACGGCAAGGCCCTCACCTACTACGGCCGCTGGATGTACAAGTACGAAGAAGCCGCGCGCAAAGGCGCAATTGGCGCAATCCTCATCCACCGCACTGATATGGCCGCCTACGGTTGGGGAGTCGTGCGCAATTCCAACTCCGGCGAGAAATCGTATCTTCAGCTCGATGGCACAGCCGAAATTAAAGGCCGCTGCATGGATTCAACTCGACGTCGCCGCCAAACTCGCCTCTGCCGCCGGTCTCGACCTCGACAAGATGATGGTTGACGCACAGTCGCGCGACTTCAAGCCTGTCCAGCTCCCCGTTCGTCTCTCGGCGCACATCACCAGCAAAGTGCGTCCCTTTGAATCGAACAACGTGGTTGCCGTTCTGCCCGGCTCGGTGCTCGCCAGTCCTCTAAAAGATGAAGGCGTAATGTACACCGCGCACTACGATCATCTTGGCATTCGTCCCCGACATGCCCGGCGACAACATCTACAACGGGGCACTCGACAACGCCAGCGGCTGCGGCATTCTCATGGAGATTGCGCGCGCCTACGCCGAGTCTCGCATGAAGCCGCCGCCGCTCCATCTTTTTCGCCTCCGTCACTGCCGAAGAGCAAGGCCTGCTCGGCTCGGAATATCTTGGCGAGCATCCGCCCATCCCCGCCGGCAAAATTTCGCTCGATCTCAACTACGACGACATTCGTCCCCAAGGCTCTGCCGAGGAAGTGGAGGTTTCCGGAGCCGAGCGCACCAACTTCTATCCCATCGTGCAAGCCGCTGCCGAGGAGTTTCACTTCGCGATCCGCCCCGACGCCCACCCCGAAGCCGGCCACTACTACCGCTCCGACCACTTCAGCCTGGCGCGGGTCGGCATTCCCGCCTTTTCCATCAACGAGGGAATCAAATTCAAAGGTCACGACGAAGCCTGGGGGCTTGCCCAAGACCAAGACTACGTCGAGCACCACTACCATCAGCCGAGCGACGAATATCATCCCGGTCTCGACTGGACTTCCGACGCCGATATGGCGCGCTTCGGCTTCGCGCTGGGATGGCAGGCCGCAAGCCAGCCGCAGCTAATCGAATGGAAAAAGGGCGACGAATTCGAGCGCGCCCGGAAATAGCCCAGCAAGGGCTTCCGAGCGTTAAACACCCCCGACGCCTGCTCGGGAATTTACCCCGAAGTCCGCTAAGTTACGCAGAGAAAACCCAAACTACGGTAACTTTTGCGCCCGTTTCCTTCGTGCTAATCTCATTTCTTAGTGTCTCATTTTCAGTAAGTTGCAGGGAAACCGACGGTCGCAGCCGACCCCACGGCGCCGTCCGCTCGCTGCCACTACACGAGCACCGAACGCCCATGCCCAAGCTGCCGATCTTAAGGTTGCGAAGTTCCGAGCCGCCCAGCCTGCCCGATCTGCGCTATTACCTCCCGGTGCTCACCTTCAGCAGTTTGCAGCTTGGCGTCGATAACCTCCGCTACGACGTTTTCCTAAGCCCTCGCATCATGGCGGATTTGAGCCTTCATCTCGCCCGCTTTCTTTGCCGCTTTGGCGGCGTAGAAGCTTTGCTTGAGATGGACGTTCCCAACACCACTCCGCGGCCAGCCCCTCGAAATTCATTCGCCCCGCGGGGGCAGAAACGAATACCCGCAAAGCGGACCCGACAAACTTAAAGACTTCTCTGCTCGCCATTCATCACGCCATCTTGGCGCGCGCCAAGTTTGAGGGGAATCCGTCCATTCGATTTAATTGGCCGGCTGGCCGTCGTGAAGTTTATCCGCTCCGAGTTGCAGGCGCAGTTTTCCAGGATCCTCGAGCAGTGCCGCCGCAAACTGAAAGCCCTGGAAGGTGTGCGCCAGAACGCCCTGCTGCAGGCGCAGGAATGCGTCACGACCTTTCACGTCCATAAGAAAATCATCATCCGCCGCGCCGGCCAGGAAGTTTTCGCCCAGCTCCGCGACATTGAGCGCGAAACCCTCGCTCGCACCCGCACATCGCTCCTCGGTGAAGTGCAGGCCGACATCTACCGGCTCTT
>CAWDPB010000113.1:0-18749 GCA_963804075.1 uncultured Acidobacteriaceae bacterium
CTTGTGTGAACGCATCCTGCGCAATCGCAGCACCGTGTGCGCGCTCGAATCCCCAGTGCTGGTAGCTGCCATCAGAGGAACGCCGGTCGGCGAGATAAGTCAGTTTTCCCCACATCCCCTCAATCCTGCTTAAGGTTCGATCTCGCAGGTCGTCATAAGCCGATTTCACTGTCAATGACTCACTTTTCTTAAGTTCGCTACGTTTTTCAGAAAGCTAGCGGCCACCAGTCTGTTCGCCGTCGATCCTGCATTTAGTCAGAAACTGCGTTCACCGAATCTCACTTCGCCGTTTGAAAGGATACCCTGTGAACACACTCAAAGCCAAGATAATGCTGCTGTTGTTCGTGCTTGCGACCCTAACCGCTCTTCCAATCGAAATGCGCGCCGATGGCAATCCGGGCCCCGTCTGCGGTAACCAGTACTGCCTCCCCAATGGGTAGGAGATGCATTTGTCGCTTGAGAGCTACCGCACAGCGGTGTTACAGTCTGCTGGTGCGGTAGCACTCACGCTCATGAATTTCGAGCACTTCATTTTGATGTATTTTTGGGTAGCTCCGCACGTGCTGCTGGTTGCAGTTGTGCTCTTGATGTGGCACAGAAGACTTCATCGGGAATTCCCCATCTTTTTCTCCTATCTTGTATTTGAAATACTCCAGTTCTGCGCTCTTTTCACAATGTATCTCCTGGGAGCGCCCGCTCCGATTTACGTGAAAGCGGATATCGCCGGGCGAATGGGAAGTATTGCTTTCCGCTTTGCCATTCTTCAGGAATTGTTCGAGGCTCCCTTGGCAAATAACGTGCCATTGCGCCGCCCGATGGCTCGGGCGTTGAACGCGGTGGCGATTTTGCTGATGGTGTTGTCCGCCGTGTTCATTGGATCTCTTTACTACAGCATTCTGAATCCTCGGGTCTTCCAAGCGTATGTAGTTATCGAGGCGTTGAACACGGCACAATGCGGGCTTCTGGTGCTGGTATTTTTTTGGCACGGATTTCTGGGGCTCAGGATGCCGCCCTTTGTATTCGGAATTGCCCTGGGCATGGGGGCGGTGGTTGGCTTCGAACCCGTGCGGCAGGCCCTGAATGACGCTCTCGGGAAGCAACATTCCCAGACCGTGAATATCGTGCAAATGGCCATTTATCACGTTGCTGTCGTCCTTTGGCTTTACTATGCCCAGGTTCGAGAGAAAGCTGCCCTTGACCCCAACATTGCCGAGCCGCGATTGATGGAGGAGGCCGCTGAACTCAGGAGAATAACTTCCCTATGATCCCTGTGATTATATTGGCGTTAGTTGCGTGTTCATTTCTCCTTTTCCTGTTATTCCAGGTCTGGTCGAGGTACGTTGATTACGGCGAAGGGCAAGCGCCACAACTTACTCCCGTTGATTTAGATGCCTTCGAAAACCTGACCGATCCGGAGGAAGAGGGATATTTACGGGTGCAACTGCGTCCGGCGGAATTCCGGGAGGCGCAGCGGAGTCGGCTGCGTGCCGCAAAACTCTATGTAGCGACGCTGTCGAAAAATGCTGGAACGATGATAACCGTGGGGCAATCCGTTCGCCGTCATCCCGATCAGAAGATTGCGGCTTCAGGGCAGGAGCTTGTCCAGCGGGCGATTCAGCTAAAGCTGTGGTGCATGATGTCGTCGGTTCGTTTGAATGCCGCATACATCTTCCCGGGCCTTCTGTCTCCTTCGAATGCCATTTCCAGCCGTTATCTGGCGGTGAAGTACATGGCGGCGAGCCTGGCTGGAAAACTCGCGGCATAGACATGGAGGAGGCTCGCCGAACCAGCGCCCACACCCAAGCGGCATGCTATGGGAGGGAGGATTTACGAAATAGAGGGCGAGGCGGAGCCAGCGAGGGGGTATCTCACATTCCAGCTCCGCCCAACCTCGTCTTACGAAGATCATCTAACAGGGTTCGCGGGGGGTTTTTTCAAAAAAGTATTACTGATTACGAAATCCGAACACGGGATCCCCGCTTCGAGCCGACCCCCGGCACCCAACTACTTATGGCGTGCCTGAGTAGACTGCCGCAACTTGTTGTCAGATTGCGGCTTCGCTAGAAGACCCTCCGGAAGCCCCAGAACAGGAACCCGGACAGCACCATGGACACGGGCAGCGTGAGCACCCACGCCATAGCCAGATTTCGCATCGTGCTCCATTGCAGACCGGAGTGGTTGGCGGCCATCGTCCCCGCAACTCCTGACGACAGCACGTGGGTTGTGCTGACAGGCAAGCCAAACCAATCGGCCGCGCCGATAGTAAACATGGCAACGATTTCAGCGGCGGCTCCCTGGCCGTAGGTTAGATGGTCCTTGCCGATTTTTTCTCCCACCGTTACCACGATTCGCTTCCAGCCCACCATGGTTCCGAGGCCAAGCGCCATCGCGACAGCAACTTTCACCCAACTCGGGATGAACCGGGTCGAGGCGTCGACGTGTTTCTTGTAGTTGTCGAGCGCTTCCCAGTCGGCAGCGTTGATCGCGTTGGGTTGACTCTTCTTGATCAGCCGCAGGGCTTCGCTAACCACATACATGTCGTTGCGAAAGTTGCGAACGCGATCATTAGGGACTTTTGAAAGCTCTCCAAAGAGCGCCGTTTCGTTTCCTATGTCGCTGACCAATTGGCGCAGGGCCAGCATGGTGTTGGGCGTGAACTCTTTGGTACGGATGTAGTCTGTGAGCTCCTCGCGATCGTCCCCAACCACCGCGTTCGGGCTCACATACCTGGTAAGGATGCCTGCAGCCTGCTGGGAAACCGCGATGAAGTCGTCGGACTGTTTGCGGGTAACGGCGTGATTCAGAGCATAGGCAGTTGGCACGGTGCCGACCAGGATGAGCATGATCAGACCCATGCCTTTTTGGCCGTCGTTGGAGCCGTGGGCAAAGCTGACGCCCGTGCAAGTGAGGACGAGCAGGGATCGAATCCAGAATGGCGGCGGCTCGTTGCCTTCGGGCGCCTCATAGAGCTTGCGGTTCTTGATGACGGCCTTCATCAGCCACAAAAGCAGCGCGGCGCAGACGAAGCCAACAATGGGTGAGATCAGGAGCGATTTGCCAATATTGGCGGCTTGCGCCCAATCCACTCCGCTAGTGCCGGAACGGGCGGAGATGAGCTGATTGGCGACACCGACGCCGATAATCGAACCGATCAAAGTATGCGAACTTGAGGCGGGCAAGCCGAAGTACCAGGTACCCAGATTCCAAATGATCGCCGCCGTCAGCAGTGCAAAGACCATGGCGAACCCAGCCTTGCTGCCGACTTGCAGAATCAGTTCGACCGGCAGGAGCGAAACGATGCCGAAGGCGACGAGTCCGCTTGAAGTGAGCACCCCGAGAAAATTCCAGAACCCCGACCAGACCACCGCGACGTGCGGTTCCAGCGAGTGTGTATAGATAACGGTGGCAACGGCGTTGGCGGTATCGTGAAAACCGTTGACGAACTCAAAACCTAACGCCACGAGTAGTGCGATGCCCAACAAGAGGTAAGGCAGGATGAACGTCTCGCGCATGCCGGCAAGATCGGAGAGAAGGTGAAAACCGGCGTAAATGACTCCGACCAGCAGCACCACGCCAAATCCGAGCATTCCCAGTTTCCCCGGAGTCCGGGTGATCTTCGCGTCAAGAGCTGTGGCAACTGTGGACATTGGGTTCCCTCACCTGATGGAATGTAGATTGAGCCGGAAACCCGTATCCCGAGGGCTTCCAAGTGGAAAAACTATACGGAGGAATTGTTACGACAATGTGAACGCGAGTGCGGGTAGTGTCTGAAATTCAGACACTACCAAGTGCGCGGGAAGATGGTCGAATTAACGAACATGAATTTCGCATTTCCTACACAGACATTCAAGAGGATGACAAAACTAATCGCGTGAATTAACCTACAAATCTCAGGCAACCATCCTAAGCCGGGATGGCGGAACTGGCAGACGCAGCGGACTCAAAATCCGCCGACCTTCGGGTCTTGGGGGTTCGACTCCCCCTCCCGGCACCACTCCTAACCCTGATGGAATCAACTTCTCGCCGGCGCCAGTTCGCTGCACGGGATGCGGGAAGCAAAGCCGGATTCCCTTTACCTCGCTGGCTCTGTATTCACAACTTAAACAGGTTGGTCTTCCCCATCTTTGGGCCGGACACAATTCTTCAAAATCCGGAGCATCCGCAACGCGTTATCCAATGCTCGAATCTCCGATCCGTTGTCGACGGGTGATTCAAAGAGCGTCCTCGCTCGGGCCACGATCTCCGACTCGGCACGGGCAATAAGCATGGGTAGTTTCGCCGCGTCATCCTGAAAGAGGGCCGCTGTATAACAACCCTTCCAGTCGCCCGAATTACAAGCCGAAATCATAACTTTCTCCATAGCGATTGATTTAGCTGAGTAACCCAAATGTCCTGCGAAATGCGGCCGGGCACCCCAAGCATCGCTATCATGCATTGAAATACTGGCCTTGAAAATACTGCTGCTGCTGTATGGATTTCTGACCGCTTCGGTAGGATTGGCGACCAAAAAAGACGAAAGTCATAGCAAAGATTACAAGAGATCGAAACGGAATGACCAGGAAGGGGGTTGTTCAAACTACCCTGCACACCGTAGAAGTTGCAGCCCGCGAGTTCAGGCCGCAGGAAGGTTCGTCCGGCGCCGCGCTCAGGTCTTCTCTGGCGCGGGGCGCCGGCGAACAATTACTTACTACTGAGCGGTTACTGCGTCGATGAAAGCCAGGCCGTAGGGAGTGCCATATCCCGTGGCATTGTCCCAACCAACCCTGACCGTCAACGAACTGTCGATCCCGAAACCAAAATCCAAGTAGTCTGCGGAATCGAGTGGCCACATTGCGCTCGTGAAGTTCTTATTGCCGTAGAGCACTCCGCTGAAAATATCGGTAGCCGAGTACGTGGTGGTGCCATTGGAATCGGTAATCGTTCCGGCTACGTTATCGGTGGAGCTGTCGGACTTTGGCTTCACGTCCTGGATGCCTCCAGGGGGCAGAGCCGCGATTGCAGGTCCAGCCTGACCCAGCGGAGTGCCGGCCTTTTCGTTTGCAAGCGCCCAGAATCCGGTGAAGATGGGACTGGCCAAACTGGTACCGCCCCAACCGAACTCAAGGTACTGCTGCCCCTCACTCGTCACAACGATCGGGAAGCCGGTGTAAGGATCTGCCAGCGCCGAAACATCCGGCGTTTGCCGGCCTTTGCCGGGAAGCGATGCCTGCCAGGCTGGCTTCGGCCAATAGACGCTCTCACCACCCCCGCCGCCGCCGATTAAGCCGATGGGCGATGGCGGATCGACTACCCCGCCTCCGGCCTCCAAGTAGGACAGAGTATCTCCCCAAGCGGTCGTAATTGTCGATCCTGGTTTGTTGGGGTCGTTCAGGATGGAGGTGCCGCCAACAGCGGTGGCATGTGGAGCGACTGCCGGTACCCCAGGCGCGCCCAACGGAGTGCCGAGCCCATTGTCACCACCATCCCCAGTGGAGAAGTTGACGGAGAGACCCTTGGCACTGGCTACCTCAAGCGTATCGTCCCACGAAGTCTGTTCCAGGGGGCCTGCAGTCAGGTCCAGATCTTCTTCATAGCTATTCGAGAGTGAGTTGCCAAGGTTGTTTTGCACCACGTACGAAATCGCGTCCTGAAAGTCTTCGCTGTCCTGGCCGTTCGTGACTACCTCGAGGATGTTCGCGCCCGGCGCGGTCGAGTGGGACGAATCGATGTCGAGAGCCATCTCAATGTCCCATCCGGTCAAAACTCCGAGGCCTGGGTTCGGCTTGCCTTCGGGATAGACAATTTGGAAGTTGGATTTATTGAGCGATGGCAGGCCTGCCAGCTTGCTGAAAGCGTTCGCATCCTTCAGAAGCGTGGGATAACCATATCCTTCGACAAGAACGATGGTCTGGCCCTTGCCTGTGTATCCAGCGGCATACACGTCATTGAGGCCGAGTGCAGCCTGCAGCTGGCTGGGGATGTAGTCGCATATAAGGCTGGCGTCAAGCGAGTATCCAGTGCCAGTGTAAACGGCGGTCGGCGAACCGCTGCCAAAGTTGTAGGTTGCCGATGGCGAGAGGCAATCCGTAGTGCTCCCCGAGGGGAAGCCTGTTTGTTTGGACACATTCTTGAGCAGTACCGGCGAATGGGGTTTCTTGGTTACCGGATTGATTGCCTGCTTGTAGAGCGGCTGCACCTGATGGCTCTCGATGCCGGCCACGGTGTAAACATAATTTCCGGCTGCGCCGGTCAAGCGAGCATTGCGTACGTTGGCCCGGTAGACTTTTCCGTTGTACTCGAACTGATGAATTTCCGTGTTGAAGGCTTTCTCCACACTCGCGATGGTGCCGTGTGCGCGGATGGTAAAGCCGTAACGATCAACGGAGAGAATCGTCATCCCGTGCTTTTCAAGCTCCCGGCGAACGATCTGCCGCTGGCTGGCCGATGGCGAGTATTTCTTGAGATCGGTATCGCTCATCCATTTGTGGTAGGTCGGTGACGAGCGGTCATAGAGCGCGTCGACAGCATGGTCGAATGCAGCCTTGTCATTGAGCGTGAGGTGGACTGTTATGTTGATTTCGGCTGCCGCATCGGCAAGGCCGAGGTCTCTCGACACTTGAATACCAGCGGGGACATTGTTCTCGACCCGCTGGGCATAGGCTGAAAAACCTCCGACAGCCAACAGCACGGTCAGAATAACGGCCGCGCATCGAAAGGAACTTGGAAGCGTCATGATCTTCTCCTTTTACGGTCTGACTGAAGCACACGCGAAAACCTGAAACATGAAAAGGAAAAACCCACAGAACCCAATTTTTCGAGGAGACTTGCCCAAGTGTGACGGCCTGCCAGTGCAAGTCCTGCCTGAGTCCGTTAGCCCAACGTTATATACGAAGGCTCATCGGCTTGTACAGCGGAAAGCGGCGCTGCAAGCCGATTTTGGGGCGGAGGAGTAAGTTTCGACACGCGAGGTGAGGCTGCGAGCTGCGGCTGCAAGTTGGCGCTAACTTGCAAGTCGCGGCAAAAAAAAAGAGTGGAGCGCGAATTTTTGCGCCCCACGTGGGAAGAGAGACTTCGATTTGAGCGCGAACCTGTAGTTATGCAGAAGCGCTCAGAATGTCATTCGTGCGTTAACGACGAGGTCGTTCGCGCGTTATCGGCGGCCATGCCCGCCGCCACCGTGACCACCTCCACCGCCGTGCGATCCGCCACCACCGTGCGACGACCCGCCGCCGTGACTGCTAGGCGCCGAATAGTGACCGCCGCCGCTCGGCGCGCGCCCGCCGCCACCAAAACCCGGGGCACGGCCTCCACCATAAGAGCGCGGAGTTACAATCGGCTGCCTCATGTTCAGTGGCGGGCGATAACTTCCGCCGCCATACGCGCGTCCCTCCGTACCCGGGCGCGATGAACCATAGGCGCCGCGATCCTGACCGTAAGAACCGCGCCCCTGACCCGCACTTCCGCGGATTGCCGATTCTTGCGAGGAGCGGCCCGCGGTTCCTTCTGAAGAAGAAGCGCGAGGCGCCATGGGTGTGAATTTTTGCCATCCGCCGTTGTTGGCCCCGCCACTTTCACGGCCGGACCCCGCATTTGCTGGCGTGCGCGGCGCGGACCCGTACGCTGAATTGCCGCGCGTTTCCGCAGTGGAGCGCGCTTCATTCTGGCCGGACGAATTGAACCCACGTCCTTCGCTGCCGGCGCGAGATACCTCGCGATTGTTCTCAACCGTGTTTCCGCGGTTTGCGGTCTCGCCGCGAGAGCCCGACTCGGTCGTGCGGGAGTTCGCGGTGCTTTGCATGCCGCGATTCCCATTCACCGGCGAGACTCCGCTCTGCCGCATGGCATTCGAAACCTGCGCCTGCTCGCGTTCAAACGAACGTCCGCTGGCAGCAGTACTGGTGCCATGAGGCGAGAAGAAATGACTCCCACCACGATTCGCCAAAGTGCTGGCCGCCGCCGGGCGTCCGCTCGCGCTCAAACTTGCGCGCGTCGGAGTAACCGGCAAGTTTCCAGTCGCGAAGCGCGCGTTCTGCAACGACGCATGATTCACTGGCGAAAATGCAGTGCGTCCCTGTCCAAATCGGTTGGCAGCAACTCCGGTTGCTCCGTGGAAATTCGAATCATGCTCGGCGCGCCACACGTTCGAGAAGCGCGTGCCTCCATGCAGAGGACCCCATCCGCCGCGATTCCATCCACCCCAACCGGTGTATCCGAAGCGTCCGCCCCATCCCCACCACCACGGATGGAAGAAATCACACGGCCCAATCGGGAACCAGCCAAAACCGACGCCAAAACCGAATCCTCCACCGAAGCCGAAGAACGAGACGTAAGCCGGCGCCCACACTGGACGATAGAACGGAGCCCCATAAACGGGTCCTGGCCACCAGCCCCACGCGCCGTTATATTGGAACCAGCGTCCGTAGTGATACGGAGCCCAGCCCCACGGCTCGTTGGAAACCCAGGTCCATCCCCAGTAAGGCTCCCACACCCAGTTGCCCGCGCTATAAGGAACCCATCCCGGTGCTTCATTCGGAAACCACGCTGGACCATAGTCGGGCACATTCTGCCAGTTGCCGTTCGCATCGAGATCTTGCGACCCCGTGTAATAGCCATTCGTGCGGCTGCGCGAAACCGAGTTATTGATCATCCGGTCGCGGTCGGTGTTCCACTGATCCCAGTCGTCGCGCGGCGGCGCATCGCCGATACGGTATTGCGTCTGGTCGCCATTGCCTTTGATCGTGATGAACTGGTTCTCGCCCACACGCGTTCCGCCCTGCGGAGTCGTGATCTCAACTTCGCCGCGGCGCACAAGAACTTCTGTGTGATCGTCGGCGGTCACCGGAATCCGGAAACTCGCTTCGCGCCGCTCGGTGCGGATCGAAACATTCGGAGTATCGATTTCCGCATCCGCGTCGCTGTTTTTCAGGACGGTGTAGTTTGCCATCCCGTGTCCCATCTGAATCTGAATCTTCGACTGCGTCAGGTTGGTGATGTTGGCTTGCGTGTGCTCGGCGAGGCGGAAAACATTGGCGTAATCGAGCTGCAGTTCGACCCGCGACTTGTCGCCCGTAGAAACGCTGTCGCCCGCCATCAGCGGAGCGTTGAGCTGCGCCGCCGACCACTCGCCCGAATCGCCGCGCCGCGTCGAAACGTCGCCATGAATCATACTGACGCGCGCCACACCATTTGCCGATGAAGCCTGACTAAGAGTGCCCTGGCCCTGCGGATAATTCCCCTGCGGCCCCGGCGGCGGGCCTTGTGACGGACCCTGCAGGCCGGGTCCATTCGGACTCGGCTTGAGCGGCGGCGGAAGCTCGCTCATCGGCGGCCGGTCGCTCTGGCCATTATTTTGATCGTTATTATTCGAATCGGAGGGACCGGACATCGAATCTGAGCCGCTCGGCGTGCTCATGTCCTGCTCTTGATCCTGCGTTTGCGATTGGATCTGGTCTTGTCCTTGATATTGGCCCTGAGCCGAAGATTGTCCCTGATCCTGCGACGGCGCCGTCATCTGATCGGGCGTTGGATTCTGCGATAGGTCAGGGTTCTGCGCGAGAATCATCCCCGGCGCGGCAAAGAGTAATGCCGCGATCATTGCGGCGATGAATTTAATTCTGGTTTGCATAAGCGTCTCCACTTCCTCTGGTACGCCCCAGCAGCTACAAAGCAAGCGGCGTGCCACTACTGAGAAGCGACATGGGTAAGCCACTAACACCTTTTTATTGATCGATTTACGAACGGCATGAACCTATTGAGGAACGCGCGTATTGAATGCTTGCGGTGGCCCATGTCGGCCAGAATGGTGGTTTTCGGCCAGGCGGCGGAACTGATCGGTGACTAGAAGCGATCATGCCGCAAGTTCGCGTCCGTCGATTGGGGTTGATCTGGGATTGCAAAACAAGGCACGTTCCCACTCTTTGCAAACGACTATTTTTCGGCTATAGCCTTCAAGTTATCGAGGCCGTCCTCGAAGTGCTTTCCGGCCATGCGGTCCATGTTCACGAAAATGCTCATGAGTTTCATCATGTAGAGATTCGTACCGTGCATGCTCCACGTGACTATCGTCGACGTGCCGCCGGATTCCAGTGTGAATTCGTTGACGTTGTGAGCCTCGAACGGCCTCACAAAATCCACCTTGACCGAAACCTTCTTGGACGGTACCGATTCCGTGATCGTCATCCGGCCCTTGCCGGCGCTGCCCGAGCTTTCCCAATCGGAGACCGCGCCTGCGCCGTTTTCGGGCCCACTGAACGTCCGTTTCATCGTGGAATCTTCCTTGTCCTGCGGCGCCCAGCGGCTCCAATTGTGGAAATCGTTGATGAGCCCAAATATCTCTTCCGGCGGAGCCTGGACACTGCGCGAACGCTGAACGCTGAACGTGTCTGGCTTCGTCGCCGCAAACAAGAGAACCGCCCCGATTAGGACAACGATGATTATGAGAATTCTTAAGATCATGATCTCCTCCGTGCGGATGTGTGGCACGCTAGCTGAATCCGATTCGTATCCACGCGACGGCACCTCTATTCCACCCCGTTCTCATCCTCGATCCCGATCTTCGACAGCCGATAACGCAGCGCATTCCGCGACAACCCGAGCGATCTCGCAGCCTGCGACTTATTCCCGCTGGCACGCTTGAGCGCTTCGCGGATCATCTCGTCCTCCCACTGATCGAGCGTCATGCCTTCGGGCAGAAATCGATCGCCGCCGGCAGTGGCGCGGTTGCGCGGCGAGTCGAGCTGTATGTCTCCGGCGTCAAGTTCCGGTCCGGCCGCCAGCGCGCATGCGCGTTCGATCACGTTTTGCAATTCGCGCACATTTCCCGGCCAATAATGACCGAGCAGCATCTGCATCGCGGCAGGCTTGATTCCGCGAATGTCCCTGCCCGAATCTTTCGAAAAGCGCGCTAGAAAAAGATTGGCGAGATCGGGAATGTCTTCCTTACGCTCTCGCAGAGGCGCAATGTCGATGGGCACCACGTTCAGCCGGTAA
The DNA here is from genome assembly GCA_963804075.1 of uncultured Acidobacteriaceae bacterium. GTDB lineage: Bacteria > Acidobacteriota > Terriglobia > Terriglobales > Acidobacteriaceae > Acidiflorens. The sequence continues at coordinate 10,969 of CAWDPB010000113.1, forward strand.
TAAAGGTCTTCGCGGAATGTTCCCTGCTCAAGCGCGGCGCGCAGGTCGCGATTGGTGGCGGCGAGCAGGCGCACGTCGACCTTCACCGTGCGCGTGCCGCCCAGCCGCTCGAATTCGCGCTCCTGCAGCACGCGTAGAAGCTTCACCTGCGTGGCCGGAGGCACGTCGCCAATTTCGTCGAGAAAAAGCGTGCCCTTGTCGGCGAGTTCGAATTTGCCTGGCTTGCTGGTGGTCGCGCCGGTGAACGCGCCCCGCTCGTAGCCGAAGAGTTCGCTTTCCAACAAGATTTTCGGGGATGGCCGTGCTGTTGATTTTGACGAACGGCCCGAAGCGCGCCGCGATTTCTCGTGAATGGCGCGCGCGACCAAATCCTTGCCCACTCCACTTTCGCCGCCGAGCAGAACGGTGGAGTTGGTCGGCGCCACACGCTCCACCGTCGCGAGAACCTCTTGCATCTTCCGGCTGCGCGCAACAATATTCGGATGGCTGTACTTCTGGCCGAGCGCTTCGCGCAGCGAGCGATTCTCCTCCTGAAGGCGCGAGTGGTCGAGCTCCTTGCGCACGACCATGCGAATCTCGGCCAGCGAAAACGGCTTGAGCACATAGTCGCTGGCACCGGCCTTCATCGCTTCCACCGCGGTTTCCACCGAGCCGAATGCCGTCATGACCACGATGGGCAACGCGGCATTTTCCCGCTTTGCCGCCTGCAGAAATTCGACGCCGCTCATTCCAGGCAACTTCAAGTCGGTAAGAACCAGATGCACGGGTTCCGACGCAAGCAGTTTCAACCCCGTTTCCGCGTCACCAGCGGAAAGAGTCTTGAAGCCGTCCTCGCCCAGGTTCAACTCAAGCAGGCGCCGCAGCTTGGGTTCGTCCTCAATTATGAGAATGGTTGGCATGATTCGTTGTCAGTCGCTAGCTGTTCGCTGTTCGTCGTTCGCTCTTCGCAAAGCTCTCTCGAAGCCCTCTAGACTGTCGTTCCTGTGCGCGTTTCGTGCGCCTCGTCCGCTTCCTCGCGCGGAAAAAACAACGTAAATACCGCGCCGCCCCGTTCGCCGTTCTCCACGCGAATAAACCCGTGATGGCCATCGATAATCTTCGAAACGATCGAAAGCCCAAGCCCCACGCCGGTCTTCTTGGTCGTCACAAACGGATTGAAAATCTCTTCCTGAAGATTCTTCGGCACGCCCGGGCCGGTATCGCCGAGCACTACTTCGATGCCTTCCACTCCTTCGCGGCTTGCCGTCCGCGCATCAACCCGCAACGCTCCGCCGTTGTCTTCCATCGCTTCGTAAGCATTCTGCACCAGATTCAGGAAAGCTTGCTCGCACAGGCTCTCGTCGAGCGGAACCAGCGGCAGCGAGTCCGCGTAGTTGCGTTCCACTCGCACTGGTTTTCCCTTCCAGCGCGTGGCCACAATATCGAGCGCGCGGTCAAGAATGTCGGTGACCGCACCCTCCTCCCGCTGCGCATGCAAAGGCCGCGCAAAATCCAGGAACTCGGTCACCAGCGCACTCAGCCGGTTCACCTCCGTCGAAATATATCCCGCGAGCTCGCGTGAAAGTTCATCGGAAGTGGCAAGTTTCTCGCTCAGCATCTCAGCCGACCCTTTTATCACGCCAAGCGGATTGCGAATCTCATGCGCCAGACCAGCCGAAAGCTGACCGAGCGCGGCCAGTCGTTCCGAGCGCCGCGCTTCGGCTTGCGCCTGCTCCAGCCGCCGGTTGGTTTCAGCTAACCGTTCGGCCAGTTCGCGGTAAAGCTCGGTCTGATGCCTGCTCTGCTGTGAGAAACGATTCACGATCATGGCCGCGAGAAAGAAAAACATGATGCGCAGCCCGAGGTATTCGAATGCCTCCGGCGTCAGCTCGTATTCCTGCATCGCCGGATAGAGATAGGAACAGTAAGCAGCCGAGGTCAGCAGGGTCCACAGCAACGTCGCGAGCGGCCCACAATAGAGCGCAGCCGTCACCACCGGCAGGTAATAAATAGGATAGTAACTGCTGTTGATGCCAATCTCAGCCGTGTGGTCGAGTAGCAGTGTAGCCAGCGAGATCTTGAGCAGGATGATGTAAAACACGCCGCGCCGGGGAAAGCGTGCAATAATCTGCGCTTCCAACACCTGCACAACTCCGATGGCAAGAAGAATGACTTGCTTGTGCCACTCCAGCCTTGGCGGCAACACAGCCAACCCACCAAGAAACACCAGCCAGATGGTGAGCCAGATCGCGTCCAGGCGGCTATAGCGCCGGGACTCGGGATCGAAGATAGGGGGCGCGGATTCCAAGCTGCATCCATCCAACCCCAGAACGCCCTTCGCCGTCAATTGGCGCCCAACAGGCCGACATAAGATTTTCCAATCCCCCAGATAAATAGTTTCAATTTCCGTAAGGGTTGCGCAGGGGGTACTGTTTATGTGGCCTTGCTGGATATTACAAAAAAGCGAAGAGACAATTAGGACTCAATGAAGAACCTGGCAACTGTTTGTCTGATTGTGGCGCTGTGTTTTCTCGCTTTGCCATCGCTCGCGCAAACGCCGGCCGCAAATCCCTCGGCGGCGGCTGTCACCGCACCAGATGCCCAAGCCGCGCGCATCGCGAAACTGGAACAGGCAGTCGCCAGCGCTCAGTCTTCGGGTGACAACGCATGGATGCTGGTGAGCGCCGCACTGGTTCTAATGATGACTGGCCCCGGCCTCGCTTTGTTTTACGGCGGCCTCGTACGCAAGAAAAACGTCCTCGCCACCATGATGCAGAGCTTCGCGCTCATGGCAATCGTCACTTTGCTTTGGGGATCGTCTCATACAGTCTGGCTTTCGGTGCAGGCAACAGCTTCATTGGCGGACTTCACAACATCTTTCTTCGTGGTGTGGGCGCGGCTCCCGATCCCGACTACGCGGCGACCATTCCTCTGCAAACCTTCATGGTGTATCAGTTGATGTTCGCTATCATTACACCGGCCTCATCACTGGAGCTTTCGCCGAGCGCATGAAATTCAGCGCGATGGTGGCCTTCATGATCCTGTGGTCGCTGATCGTGTATTCCCGATGGCTCACATGGTATGGGGCAAGGGCGGGCTGCTGAACGCCTCGCTGGGAGGGCGGTTCCCGTGCCTTGATTTCGCCGGTGGAACGGTCGTCCACGTGACCTCGGGCGTTTCGGCGCTGGTTTGCGCGCTTTATCTGGGCAAGCGAATCGGATACCCCAAACAGCCGATGCCGCCGCATAGCGTGGTGCTGAGTTTTATCGGCGCGTGCCTGCTGTGGGTGGGATGGTTCGGGTTCAACGCCGGCAGTGCGCTTTCGGCCGGAAGCCTGGCAACCAGCGCTTTTGTGGCCACGCATTTCGGCGCGGCCGCCGCCACGCTTGGCTGGAGCGCCGCGGAATGGTTCAGGAACGGCAAGGCCAGCGTGCTGGGCGCGATCTCCGGGGCTGTTGCGGGCCTGGTCGCAATCACGCCCGCAGCCGGTTTTGTTTCGCCCATGTCGGCCATCGCAATCGGATTGATCGCCGGCATCGTCTGCTACCTGATGGTCGCTAAGGTGAAGGCCGTGTTCGGATATGACGATTCGCTCGACGCTTTCGGCGTTCACGGCGCAGGTGGAACTCTAGGCGCGCTGCTCACCGGCATCTTCGCGGCCAGCGCGGTCAATCCGATTTTCAAGGACGCTCAGGGCAATACCCTCCCCTCGGGATGGATCGACGGCAATGCCCACCAACTGCTGAATCAATGCGTTGGAATCGCCATCGCATGGGCGCTCGCCATCGTGGGAACGCTTGTTATATTGAAGATCGTGGATGTGACAATCGGCCTGCGCGTGAGCGAAGAACAAGAGGTCCAGGGACTCGATCTTTCGCAGCACGGCGAAGAGGGGTACTCCTGGGAAACACCCGCATAAGCGCAATACCAGCACAAACGGAATCCAAATGACCAAACTCGAAGCGATTATTCAGGTCTCAAAGCTGGAATCGGTCAAGGAGGCCCTGCACGAAGCGGGCATTGAAGGCATGACCGTTTTTGAAGCCCGAGGCCATGGCCGTCAAAAGGGGCACACGGAGTTTTACCGCGGCCGCGAATACACGGTGGACCTCATACCCAAGGCGAAGCTTGAGATCGTGCTCGCCGATGACATGGTGGAGAAAGCCGTGCAGGCAATCACCTCGGCCGCGCGCACCGGCAAGATTGGCGATGGCAAGATATTTCTCTCGCGCATCGATGAAGCAATCCGCATTCGCAACGACGAACGCGGCGAGAGCGTGCTGTAGCACGCGCCATGAATTGAATTGGCATGCGAAGTGTAGTCCTCCCCCGTTCGCAGGACCGCAATGCGCAACCCCGGGGAGGTGGGGATGACCGCCGTGGCCACCGTTAGCAGTGAATTGCGGGACCTCTACGCGAAGGAATCCGCTGCCATCCAGCAGGAATTTTCTTTAACTGGCGATGGCCGTGCCGCGCTGCTTCGGCGCACCGAGCTGGTCGATTCCATCCTTCTCCGGCTATGGGGTGAAGTAATTTCTGCCGATCCCGCAGGCCCAAAGAACTTCGCGCTCGTCGCCACCGGCGGGTACGGCCGCGGCTGGCTTTTCCCTCACTCCGATATCGACATCCTCTTTCTACATGCCGGAAGCGGCGGCGAAGCCGATCTTAAAGATTCGATCCGCGCCTTCTCGCAGGAGCTGTGGGATCTGCGCATGAAGCTGAGTCCGGCAACGCGAACCTTGGCCGAGTGCGACAACCTCGATCCGAACAATCTGGAGTTCGCCATCTCTCTGCTTGACTGCCGTTTTCTTGCCGGTGACCGCGATCTTTACAACCGCCTTCATAGAAGGTGATCCCGCGGCTGGTCGCGCGCGAATCCCACAGCCTGATCCAGAACCTGGCCGAACTCACGCGCCAACGTCATCACAAATTTGGCAATACAGTCTTCCACCTTGAGCCCAACGTGAAAGACGGCCCGGGCGGTCTGCGCGATTACAACGTGACCTGCTGGCTCGCGCTCATCTCCGCCATGGAAAAGTTGAAGATGTGGCCCAACGCAAACACTCTTCTGCCAGTCTCTTCGCGTCAGGCTTCTGACCGGGCTCTGGATTTCCAGATGTCGGTGCGCTGCTTCCTTCATTATCGTCATGGCCGCCATGACAACACGCTGACCTGGGAAGCGCAGGACGAAGCCGCGGCACGCAAAATCGGCGCCTCCGATGCCGACATTTCAAACGCCGCCGGCTGGATGCGCATTTACTTCGGCCACGTCCGCGACGTGCACCGCATTTGCACGCAGCTGATCGAGGAGATCCCCGCGGCATGGTCTTCCATCTACCGGCAATTCCAAGGCTGGCGAACGAAGATTGCGAACGCCGATTTTTCCGTCGTTGACGGTCTCGTGTTTCTGCAACAAACGGGTCCGCTCGAAGATCCCGACAAGCTGCTAAGTCTCTTTCATTTTGTAGCGCAGCATGGCGTCAAACTCAGCACGACCACAGAGTACAAAGTTGCACAGTCGCTGCCCGCACTCGCGGCCACGCCTCCGCGTGGAGGCGAACTATGGCTTTATCTGCAGGAAACGCTTCTTCAGCCGCACGCGGCAGACGCTCTGCGCGCCATGAATGCCCTCCATTTGCTCACGCTGTTGTTGCCGGAATTGAAGGACATGGAAGCGCTGGTAGTTCGCGATTTCTATCACCGCTACACGGTCGATGAGCATTCGTTCCTTGCCATCGAGCATCTCCATCGCCTGAAGGAATCGAAATCGGAGTGGGACCAGCGTTTTGGCGAACTGCTAAACGAGATCAATCAGCCGGAGCTGCTCTATCTTGCTTTGCTGCTCCACGATTCCGGAAAAGGCGCGCTGCAGGACAATCACATTGAAGCCAGCGTTCAATTCGCCGGGAGTTGCGCCGCGCGTCTCGACTTCGATGCCGCCGATGCTGAACTCTTGCGCTTTCTCGTCGCCAGCCATCTTGAGATGTCCGCGGCAATGCGGCGCGATGTGTTTGATCCCGCCAACGTGAAATCGTTTGCCGAAAAGGTCGGTGAGTCCGAGCACCTGAAAATGCTTTGCCTGATGACATACGCCGACATCAAGGCCGTGAATCCCGAGGCTATGACTCCGTGGAAAGCGGAGAATCTCTGGCAGCTCTACATCGCCAGCGCGAATTACCTGAGCCGGAGCGCCGATGAGCGCGTGCATACCGGAGACGACATTGGCAGCGTCGGCATGGCCAATCTTGCCCATCTGCGCTCCCTCGCCCCGGTCGCGGGGAAAAAGATCAACCTTTTTCTTGAAGGACTGCCGCAGCGCTATCTGCGCATCCACGGCGCGACCGACGTGCTCGCGCACACCGAAATGGCCTCTCAATTGGGCGATGACGGCGTGCAGTGCAATCTGAAGCAGGCTCGCCACTGGTATGAACTAACGCTGATCACCACCGACCGTCCGTCGCTATTCGCTTCGGTCTCCGGCGCGCTCGCTGCATGGGGGATGAATATTGTGAAGGCGAATGCGTTTTCAAACGCCGCCGGCGTTGTTGTAGATACGTTCTACTTCACCGACCGCTTTCGCACGCTCGAGCTCAACGTGCAGGAGTGGGATCGCTTGAAGAAAAGCATTGCCGCGGCCGTTAAAGGCGAAGCCGATGTCGCACGCATGCTGCGCGACCGCCTGAAGTCGGAAAAGAGCAAAGGCACCAAGGTTAAGATTGCGACGCAAATCGAATTCGACGATCGCTCTTCGGCGCACAGCACTCTGCTGCAAGTGCTCACGCAGGATCGTCCTGGACTGCTCTACACAATGTGCTCGCTGATTTCCAAACACGGCTGCAATATCGAAATCGCGCTAATCGAAACCGAAGGCCAAATGGCCATCGACGTCTTCTATCTCACCAGCAAAGGCGCGAAAGTACCGGCCGATCGTCAAGCCGCATTGAGTAAGTCATTGCGCGAAGAACTCGCTGTAGCCGCTGATAAAGCGAAGAACACCGATTAGCGAACGCAATTGAGGTATTGATAAAGCGGTCGGCTCGCAGCCTTCAATTCTCGCTATCGTCGTAATATCCATCGCGCGTCTGCACCGTCATATCCTTCTTCTTCACCTGTAATTGCACGTGATGATATCCGGTTGAGGATCTGTCTTTCTCGGGTATATAGCCGAGGCTGTACTGAGTGCGCAGCTCGTCGGCGATGCTTGTGTAAATGTCACCCACCGTCTCCTTCTTCGTTGCCTCAAAGAAGCGCCCACCCGTCTCTTTCGAAATGCGCGTAAGAATCTTCTTGCCGTCCACTCGCGGCTCCTCCGGATGCTGCCCTCCGCCACGCCTCCCACCCCCGCCTCCCGGATAACCTCCGCCACCGCCGGGCCACCCGCCGCCGCCCGGCCATCCGCCACCGCCTCCCGGCCGCCCGCCACCTTGCCGGTTTTCGTCATCACCGCGCCGCTCGCCGCGTTCTTCCTCGCCCTTGAAATAAATGGAGTACACAACAGTGTCGGACCGTTGCGCCGCTGCAATCGCACTTTCGAGCGATGTCTGCTCCCGCGATCCACGCCATCGGAAAGAATAATCACTGCCTTGCGGCCCGTTTGCTTCTTCATCAACTCATTCGATGCGAGGTAAACAGCGTCATAGAGTTCAGTGCCGCCGTGGTGCTGATGTCCAGAATCAGAACCGGAACTCGAGTTAGGATTGTTGGAATCGTTCGACCGCTCCCGGTCCGCGGTTTTCAGCAAATCGAGCGCCGACTCGATCTTCTCGTGATGCGAGGTCAAATCCTGCAAGAGTTCCACTTCG
>CAWDPB010000114.1:0-38719 GCA_963804075.1 uncultured Acidobacteriaceae bacterium
GAATGGTAGAGTTGCGAAACCTGCTGGGCCAGAAGCCGTGTTGAAGACGGCGACCTGGGCGATCAGGCCGTTGTATTGGTCGCCAAGGACATCGGTACCCAATAGAAACGCCCCCGCTCCGCCTAGGGTCGTATTGGTTTGCATGGTTTTCGTGCCGTAGCCCGAGAGGCCATTGTCGAGGACTCCATCAACGTAAACCTTGAAGTCGCCGTTCGCGGCGCCGTTTGGCGTTTCGGTAAAAGTCACGAAGTGCCAATTGCCATCGTTGACCCAGGTCGTGCCACCCAATCCATTGCCATATTGGCTGACGCCGAAGTTGCCCTTGGTGTTGGAACTGTTGAAGCCACTGGCCGTCGGGTTGGGGTTTGAATTGGCGTCGCCGCTGTTCGGTATGAAGTCGAAAATGGCATTCCCGGTCCCCGTTGTGCCGTAGTACATCATCACGTTGTAATGCCCGTTGGCAGACTGCGTGGTGTCGATCCACATCGAGACCGTGCGAGCGGAATTGCCGGCGGGCAGTCCGGCATCGGTACCGACGGCACTCGCGGCACCGCTGAGGCTAAGCGATTGACCGCCGATACCAGCCAGCGGCACGCCGGGCCCTGCCGAAACGCCGCCGCTATAGGTCACATTGGCCGCTCGTGAACCACTGTCCGCGCCAGTGCCTCCGCTGGTGATCGGACCGTTGAACTGGTAATACGACACTGGATTCAAGGCCTCGACGGCAGCGGAAAAAGGCGTCGCCTGAACCGGGGAGTGCGAAATCAACGGCGCCACGGCGAAAACGAACGTCAGCGATTTCATTTTTCGACAATGCCTGCCCCTCCACATTCAGTTCTGGATGTTCCCGAAGCAGTTTTTCCCGGGTGGCTGAGCGCGCCGCCTTTCCCGCCGTGCTCTTCACGATCCACTTCGGCGGCTCCAAAAAAATTGTCCGCACGGCGACGCCCAGCCCGGCCACAACTTGCCCGCGGATTTCCCTTTCAATCTCCAGGGCGTCGGCGAGTAGTTCCTCCCGCTCAACCTCCGCCACGAGCACAATATCTTCGGTCCCGAGATCGGTATTGTAAATACCCATCGCAATCACGCGCCCGTCATGAATCGCCGGATGCGCGGAAGCGATTTCCTCAATGTCCTGCGGGTAGATGTTTTCTCCGCCGATGATGAGCAGGTCCTTCTTGCGCCCGACTATATAGAGTTCGCCATCAAGCAAAAAGCCGAGGTCGCCCGTGCGATACCAGCCGTTGACGATCGCCTCAGCGGCGAGATCGGGACGATTGTAGTAGCCGTCAAACAGGCAGTCGCTCTTCACCAAAATCTCGCCGACTGCGCCTTCAGCCAGAATCGCACCGGAATCGGAGATGACGCGCACCTCGTGGTTGGGCAGCAATCGGCCCGATGACATGAACGGCACAGCTCCCGGCGTTTCTTCCGCAACAGGCATGATGCGATGCTCGGCACGGAACAACTTGCCGTCAGTCCAAACCCGCGCGGGGCCCGGCGCACGATGAGGATCTCCGTGGTCAAGCTCCGACTGGCTCACCGCAAACACGTTCTCCGCCATTGCGTAGGATGATTGCAGTGCGCCCTCTTTCAGCCCGGCAGACGCAAAGGCTCGGTGAAATTCCATCATGCTCGACGTGCGCACAGGCTCGGAGCAGTTGATCAGCGCCCGCACGGACGAAAGATCGTATTGATTCCATCGCTCCGGCGGCATGCGCCTGGGCACGAACTGAAATGCAAAATTCGGCAGCCAGGCCAGCGTGCATTTGTGCTCGGCGATGATCTGCAACATGGTGTCCGGATGCATGACCCAGTCCAGCGGCGATTGCATCACCACAGGCACGTGGCAGACCATGGGCAGCATGAAGCAGGCGATCAGCCCCATGTCGTGATAAAGAGGCAGCCAGCTGTAGATGCGGTCTGTTGCGCCGTCGATTTTTAGCGCCTGCTCAAATGCTCGATTTGGCGTAATACCGCGGCATGCGTGAGCGCCACGCCTTTCTGCAGGCCGGTAGTACCTGCCGAATGCTGGATGAAAGCCAGAGCGTTGGCACTCTGATCCGACACGCCCTGACCCTGCGCATGATTCGCCGAGCTTTTTTCTCCCAGGCTTCGGCCGCCGCCGCCACTTGCTCGAATGAGTTGTGATCCCTCACCAAGCGAGACATGCCCGAGCATTTCGTCCGGAAACTCTTCGTCGATCACGACAGCTTTTGCGCTGAGATTTGCCGTCACCCCGGCGAGGCCGAAACGATACTTCGCCGGTTCAATCTTGAAATTGGGATACGCAAGAAATGCCGGCACTGCGGCGAGCATCATCGCGCCGACGAAAGCAGTCATCGCCGGAATGCCCTGCGGCATGATCGATAACTACACGGTCGCCGGCGCTCACGCCGTGCTTTTGTCAGTGTGCAGGCTTGCTGCCGCGCCCGCTGGCGGAACTCGCCAAACGTCACCGCCTCCTGCTCGTCTTCGTCAATCCACGACGTGACGAACTTGCGGTCGGCCGGCGCGGCCTCCAGCGCTTCGATCAGGTTGCGGAATTCGGACACGGTCCGGCTATTGTAATCGGCGACGACCCAGCCGGTGTGCCCTGCGTCACCCGGTGCACCGCCTTACTTTCCTGGCGCAGACACTTCCGATACCATACCCAGTCATGCTGTTGCGCCCCATTCTCTACGTCCTGACCTTCCTGGTCTGCGTCGCGGTCTTCGCTAAGGCTCGCTCGCGCCGCCTGCGTCAGATCGTCCTACTCATCGCCAGCTACGCTCCTGTACGTCGCGTGGGGAATCTGGTCTGGCGGAGGATGGTTGGCGGCCGTTCTTGTCATTTCTACGGCGATGAATTTCCTGCTCGGCAAATGGCTTCGCCACAAGCCTTCCGCATCCATTCTGGCCGCTGGCATTTTGCTGAATCTCGCGCTCCTGAGCGTATTCAAATATCTTCCCGCCGCCGCCAGCCTGCCGTTCTCGTCCCTACAGAAGTTCTCTCATCTCGCTCTGCCGCTCGGCATTTCTTTCTGGACCTTCCAGGCGATGAGCTACCTGTTCGACCTCTATCGCGAAGAGGAACTCGATCCGTCGTTCGTCGAGTTTGCCCTCTACATGGCCTTCTTCCCGGTGACCATCTCCGGCCCGGTTTGCCGCATGCCGGAGATGCTGCCGCAGTTTCGATCCGAAGAACTCGTCCCGTGGAGTGCCATCGGCCGCGGCCTTCGCCGCATTGCCACCGGCGCGCTCATGATGCAGCTTGCGAAAATGCTGGGCCAGGGCATTCTTGCCGGCGACGGCATCGTCTCCGGCTTCGATCACGTCAGAAACTGGAGCGGCCCGGACGTCTGGTGCCTCGCGTTCGGCTACGGCCTGCAGCTCTTTTTCGATTTCGCCGGCTACTCGCACATTGCTATCGGAGCGGCGCAGGCGCTTGGCTTCACTATCCCCGAAAATTTCGCGCGGCCGTTCCAGTCCACCACACCCTCCGTTTTCTGGACGCGCTGGCACATGTCGCTCTCCTTCTGGATTCGCGACTACGTTTTTCTCCCGCTGGCCACCGTGCGCCGCGAAGTGTGGTGGCGCAATCTTGCGCTTGTCATCTCGATGGTCGTGTTCGGCCTCTGGCACAAAGCCAGCGTGCTGTTTCTGCTCTGGGGTTGCTATCACGGAGTGCTGCTGGTGCTGCATCGCTTCGTGCAGCAATTCAAGCGCAATTTCGACCGCGAGCCGCCCGCTGCGATTTGGACACCTATTTCATGGACTGTAACCATGGCGTTCATCAACCTGGGATGGATCTTCTTCCGCGCCAATTCTCTTTCCCAGGCGCGAACCATGCTCGGGCAAGTCTTGGTCCCGGCAAGTTATTCATCGCACTTCCTCAGCGGAAGTTTGTATTTTCTGATCGCGGGCCTGGCGGCCGTATATGCGATTGTGTTGATGGTGAGCGATGGGCTGGATCGTTATGCACCCGAGCACCAAACGACTGATAGCGATGCAGCAGCTGAAGTCTTAGAGGACAGCGCAGTTGCCGCGGTACACCGCCCGCCCGCCTCGGATACGGGATTCATGGCGCTACTAGCGCGGTGGTGCTGGTTCTGGCTCCCGCCGCTCTATGCCCTGGCTTTGTTGTTCGTTCTATTCGTGACGCTCTCGCGCGGCGTAAGCACAGCGCAGATGATGTATGGGAATTTTTAGGGTACGGCCTCACGAGGCTGGAACGACCTTTCTTGCAGAGCCAACGCCGTGGCGTTGTTAGGGTCAATCTTGAGCGCATTTACGAGCGCCGCGTTTGCAGCGGCGTCATCGCCCATTTCCAGCAGCGCCTCCGCAGATTTGTTGAGACACATGAGTACCAGATCCCTTTTGCCGGTTAACATCAGCGCGCGCTGATACTCCTCCACCGCGCTGGAAAACTGACGGCGGTCGAAGAGGATTTCGGCGATAAAGTAATGGCAGTACTCATTTCCCGGCCCGAGTGCGCAAGACGCTTTGTAGTGCTGTAGCGCCTCATCAGTGCGGCCAGCGTCAGACAGGGCGATTCCATAAAGTTGCTCAAGCCACGGATTCGGCGCGTCCGCAACCGCGAGAGCCCGCCCAAACAACGTGACGCTGTTTTGCCAATATTGCAGATAGTGGACGGTGACAGCAGCATATCCAGTGAGCAGACACAGCGAACCCAACAAGGGGACAACAGGTGCAATCGGCATGCTTTCAATTGCATCTCCTACGCTCCACACCAGGAAGATGAACAGGCCAATGCAGGGAATATAAGTGAAATGGTCCTGCCGCGCCTGGAAGCCTGTCTGTACGATCCCAATCATGGGAACCAGCGTTGCGAGGAAGAATAACCAGCCCATCAGAGCATACTGCTTGCGGCGAAGGTGAATTACCAGGAACGTGATCGCAGCCAGAATCAGCGCCGATGCGGCGACGTCGCCCAATGGAAGTGATGTTCCCAGCGTCATAACCGGGTGGGGATAAAACGGGGAGAGCCTTACCGGCCATAGGATTTTTCCGATGTAGGCGACGTACGAGATGGCCGCGTTCTCAATCCGTGTCGAGACCGGCAGTGCAGACAGCGATAGCAAGGTTGCGCTGGCTTGCTCCCCTGCCATGGTGAGAGCGGAGGTCCCGAAGCCGATCAATATGAGCGGCACTTTTTCCAACAATAACCAGCCCCATCGCTTCAAGAATGGTTGGGTGTCGTCGCGCTTCAATGGCCAGTAATCGAGAAGTAACAGAATTGCCGGGACAATGACCGCCACGGGTTTCGACATCGAGGCCAGCGAGAATACTGCGACGACGGCGAGGTACCTTCGCCAGCCGGGACGCCGCACGTACCAGCCATAGACGGCGACTGTCACTAAAGTAAAAAAGGCATTGAGCAGGTTGTTTCTCTCCGCCGCCCAGGCGACTGTTTCCACATTCGTGGAATGGACCGCGAAGAGTGCCGCCACCAGAAAGCTGCGCCATACTGTGCCGGTGGCCCTTTGCAGCAGTAAGAACAGGAGCAGAACGTTGGCCGCGTGCAGCAATACATTGATGTAGTGATGAGCACCGGAATTCAGGCCAAAGAATTGGCAATCGGCCATGTGAGACAGCAATGTTAGCGGCTGCCAATAAAACGGCTTCAGAGTGGTGAATGCCCAGGCGACGTTAGCCCAAGTCAATCCCGAGCGGATGTGGACATTCTTCGTGATGTATACGTCGTCGTCCCACACATTGAGGAAATCATGGTGGAGGACCGGGATGTACAACAAAAGGGTGGCGAAGACGAGAGCTGCGCCCAGCAATAGCGGTCAACGGCGCAGGGATTCCAGGGTCGCAGAGACGTTTGTCGTTATTTGCGCCATTTGTGCGGCTGGATCCTGTCGCTATGACGCTTGCCATATTACCTGACATCGCCATTCATCCCGCCAACGCGAGCGATGTTACTCCACCGCCATTCCATCCGGCGTAAACACCGGGAACCCATCCCATGGCCTGGACAGCCGCAGCTGTGCGATCGCCGCGTTGCGATCATATCCAAAGAGAAACAGCCCGTAGTTGTAGTGGAGGATGCGGTCGTCCGGCTTCTGCGCGATCGCCAACTGATACTCGGCCGATGTCTCCGCAGGATTCTCGTCCGGAGTTTCTGCCTCAAACGACAGCCGCAAAAGCTGTTCGGAGTGATTGATCTGATTTGTAAACGGAGGCTTCTGAAGCCGCTGCAACATCTCGTTGGCAATGCGTGTATGGTCGTGCGGCGTAAAGGCGAGCAGTCGCTCGCAATCTGTTTCCGAAGGAACGTCGGCTTCGGTCACGGTGTGTCCAGCCTCCGCCGGCATTTTGCTGGCAATCTGCAGGAACATCGCGCGCGCCAGCGTGTAATTTCCCAGTGGAGTCATATGCACGTGCTCGTACACCAGATCGCTGCCGATCACACCATTCGGGCTTTGCTTGGAGAAAACATCTTCCGCGTCCACCAACTCGGCTCCCGCTGCCGAAGACCCTACCGCGCGGTTGATCTCGTTGATCCGGCTGTCGGCGCGAAAGCGCAGCGAATCCAGATCGCGGGCGCGCTCAAAATGTTGTTTCGCGCCCGTGTAATCTCCCTGCATCCAGAGCGTCCGCGCGATGCGAAATTCAAGTTCGGCGTACTGGTCGTCTACCTTCGCCGCCGCCTGATACGCCTTCAGCGCCTCGTCGAACGACCGCGCACTTTCGAAATTCGCTCCTTGCTCGACCAGCGCCTGCCACCTCTGCAATTCATCCGGCGTCAGGCCATCGCGATGCATCGACGCGAACGGCGCGCAGTCTTTCACATTCGTCGCAATTGTGCTGACGATCACCCTCGCTCCCGAACTGCGCGCGGCCGCGACCGTGTCCCGCAGATTGCGGTCGAAGTTCTCATACACATTTTTCATCAGCGGAGAACTGGCGGGCACCTGCTTGTCCAGAAACATCTCCATCCCGCCCCACTCTTTTTTCTGCGCGCCAATCTTGGTGAGCAACTGTCCAATGCGCGTGGAGCGCACAAAGACGCTGGTTCGAATCACCGGAATACTCATGCCGCCGGAAGTCAGCGCTGTCCCCGGCCCGTACGGCCCGACCACTTCGTTGTTTCCCGAATAAATGATGAACAGGTCCGGTCGCTGTTTCGCCAGGCCCTCTGCAATCGGCAGCAATACGTGCGAATTGATGGCCACGCTGCCCGTGTTCACCACCTCAAACTTCATCGCGGGATAACGCTGGCGCAGCATCACTTCGAGATAGCGGCTGAAGGCGTACGCCGGATCGGGATCGCCCATCGCTGCCGATTCTCCGAGCACAAAAATCCGGTAAGTTCCTTGCGGCTTCTCCGCCGGAATCGCATACGCCTGCGGAGTCTTGATCATGCCCGGAGGAAAAAACGGTGCAGGGAAGAACAGGTTGTAGCAGGAAGCCGCCTTGCCATGCAGCGTGCAGGGCGTGGTGACGCTGGTCTCAAATCCCACGCCGAAAAGCCGCAGCGCAAGCTCAATCACAACCAGCAACACCGCTGGCACAAGCACAGCCGCAGCCACCCGCGTCAACCAATAGAGTGCGCCGTGTCCGCTGCCCAGCGTTGCGGAGTCTGTGGGAGTTGGGTCTGTGGGGGAAGTCATCTTTCGTGTGTTCCGACGTTGGTCCCTAGTATGATTCTAGTTTGCACGTCCGGCCCAGACGATGCAGGGCTGGACAGGTCCGACGCCGAGGGCCTAACCGCGTCGTCAGACACTTTCTCGTCCAGCCCTTCCCTTTCCCCGGGTCACGCGATCCCTCTCGGTTCGATCACGTTTACTACGGGCGAACCGTGCGCACGCACCTCAGGCGACGCTGCAACCTCGAATCAAGTGCACCAGAAATGCCAAAGCGGATAGCTTCGATCCGGGATAGTAGTCCTTTACTTTCAATTTCTTAGCGAACAGTCTTTCTCGGGCAACCACGCCAGGCGGCTCTCCGGATCGGGCATTTCCCCTCACCGACGAGTGATTTGACGCTGCGTTCGAGGACCCGCGAGGCGTGCGGCGGCCTAATGCTGGACGCGGCGGAGGATAAAATAGATCTGGCGAACGTACACACCCTGCTTGTAAATCATGTACCCGTCAGAGACGTGGACAATTTCGTAACCCTCTGCCTCGATCACGGGAATTCCGTATTCCATCATCGCTTCGGGCAGCTCCGTGAATGCAACCACATAGTCAGGGTTCATTCGGCGGAATTCGTCGATGTTGAGGTCGAAGCCATAGAGGGGTAGTCCGTGGTGGAAGTATGTGTTAGGAAAATTGACCAGGATGTTGTGATCGAAGTAAGGCTGAATTCCGACAACCCCGTAAAGGAATCCGGCTATCTTTCCGCGATCCGCCCCGACGGACTTCAGGTATTTCGCGGCATCCTCAGCACCGCTATAGGGAAATGCGTATTCGTGCCGCAGCGCCACTTCGGCATCCCAGAGGTTCATCCCGCAGAGGCACAGCAGGGCGACAGTAATCAGCACCATGCCACGCCGCTGCGTGAGGTCAAAGGTGCGCTGCTCCTCCGGGTCAGGCCAGGCAATCCAGAGCGCGGTAATCGCGGCTATGAAAACCGTCCCGTGGTGATGGGCATAGCCGTGGATCAGCGCGTACAGCGCGATTAGGGAAAGAACGGGTAGAGCGAAGATCAGCAACCGGCGTCGCGTGAAACTCCACCATGCGGCGAGCAGGATGAAAGCCGTCGAAGGCGCCCAATAATCGAGGAAGGCGCCTGATACTACCGACTCAAGCTTGACCAGTTTGCTAGGCTGTGCCTTCCGGATGGCTTCCGGCATCTGCCCCAGTTCTTTCTTGATCACGAACTCCTCGACATCCGGCGTGGGCTTGAGGATCAGAACGATGAATGCGAATGCCGCCACCATCACAGCGATCGAGATCCAGTAGCGCCTTTTCACCGCCGCGTCGAGCGTGTTCCACACGCGAATCGCGTCGAGCAGATAGACGAGGCCGATGCATCCGGCGAGGATGGTGCCGTGCAGGCTCAGGTTGGCCAGCAGCACGAGGACGATAGTCATGCGCTCGGGATGGTCGCGGTCCTTGAACAGCAGCGCGGAAGAGAAGGCGAGCAGCGGCATCAGCGTATAGGGACGCGCGATGACCGCGTACTGATACACCATGAAATAAGTGAAGGCCAGCGGCCAGCGGATATAGCGCGGGAATGGCGCTTTGAAAATCAGTACGGCAACGCCGGCGAGCGCGAAGACGGCTCCAATGTAGCCGATGGAATCATAGTGGGCGTGAAAGACGTGCTGTGCGATCCAGAGAATGGTGTGCCAAAGGCCGGGCGAGCCTTCATAGCGGAGCTCGTGGAACCAAATCGTCTTGAGGTTGAGATCGCGGGCGATGAGCCATGCCTGCGCTTCATCGGCCCACTTTTCGTGGTAGGGGAGGATGAAGGCGACAATGGCGATCCAGAGACCGAGAACGACGAAGTCGGCGATTCGCCACCAAGGCGAAGCCGGTGCGGTGGTCGCGGCCGGGAGAGATTCACCTTGGTTCATTGTCTGTATTCCTGACCAGTACTGTAGCCACGTCGTCGCCGTAAGCAACCTTATACGCGGGAAGTGAGCTGAGCGCCTGTGCCATGACGGCAGAACGCGGCAGAATTATAGTGGCGGCATTGGCCATCGCGGGAAAATCGGTGTAGCGCGCTTCGACACTCATCACCTTGGAGCATTCCGCGATGAAGTCGTCGCCATAAAGGTCGATACGGCCGTCGATGGCAACCGGATACTCCGGGAGATACCAGGTCAGGAATCCTCCCCACTCAAAGGCATTGAACAGCGGTTGTGGGAGACGATGCTCGCGTATGTAATCGGCGGCGGCAACGGGATAATTCTGGCTGACTTTTGCCAGTAGCGTTTCGGGGCGATGCGGAATGAGGAAAGCTGCGGCCACGGCGACGATGAAGATCGCCAGCGCGGCGGCAATGAAGATGGAGCGGAGATAGGGACCTTTTGGCTTAGGGGTGATGGAATCGATCTGATTTTTAGCGCTTAAAGTCTGGCCAAGGACGGCGGACGCCGCCAGCACCACCATCCAGAGATCGCGTTGAGAATGGAATGAGAGAGCAGCCGAGGCCGCGAGCAGCGCGATCATGAATGGATCTCGCGAGCGGCGCATGCCGAGCGCCAGGAAAGCGGACATGACAAAAAGTAGAAGCAAGTAATCCTGCGGCTGGCGGAAGCCGGGCGCACGATAGTCGGGGAGGTAAGGGTTCGCGGTGCTGAATACGGTGGAGAAAAACACACTCCACGGACGGTAAAAGTACGGCGTGATCATGGTTGCGATGGCAGATGCGGCAGCGATCATCGCCAGACTTGTTGGGGCCAGATTCATCGCGGCTAGCTTTGGAGTATGCGCCGGATGTGGCGGGCCGGAGGACAACGCCTTCTCGATCGCAGCCGCCGCAAGAAACAGCAGCAAAAGCGCGAGGCCGTATACAAAATATGGGTCGACGTTTGCCCACACGAGGAACAGCGGCGGTAGCCAGTAAAGCGGCGGCGGGCTGGCGGAGCGGCGGCTCTCGAGAAGCAGCAGCAACTCCACGCCAAACAAGAGCACAGAGCCGCAGCGAGGAGTGGCGGGAATGCCTGCAAGGATGTATTGCGCGACGACCGATACGGCGACGGCAGCCCAGAAATTTCCGCGGCGGCCGCCCGCCAGCAGAAACGTGACAAGGGCCAGCCCGACCTTGAAGGAAATCGAGAACAACGGGATCGCAGCGAGGCCGAACAGCTTGTAAAAAATTGCCAGCTTCAGGTCGTAAGTCCAGCTGGCAGCGATCCAGGGTGAATCCGGCGACTGCGAGAAAAGTCCTGTGTGGGGCAGGGCATGATTTTGTAGGATCCAGAGTCCGGTTCGCAGATGCCACCAGACATCTGCGTTGGTAAGGGCCGAAAGGGAAGTCAGGTTTCGGGCTTCGAGCACTCCAGCCGTAGCGAACAGGAGAAACATTGCAACGATGGGCAGCGCACCCGTTGCGAACGGAGTATGCTGCGAGCTGGGCGAGCCGGGCGAGCCGGTTCGTTGGCTTTGCGGATCTGAAGTCATTTCTTCAAACGATTATCGCTTGAGCTGTGTACCGTCGTTGCCAAAGCATGAATCCTAACAGCTGCGGGGCTTGTCGCTACAAGACACAGCCAGTTATGCGCTGGCTGGGCCGCGAGCTGTCGTGCAGGAGCGTTCCCAAATCGGGCATTTCTCCCACTCGATGGCGTGATTTGCCCCTTGAATGCATGGTTCTTCGCGCCAGCCTGCCAAGCAAGTCGTTGGCAATGTTAGGCTTAGTGGGGACGTTGCGCTGGCACGGAGATTGCCTATCTTTACAACACAGCGTCTTCTATCCTCAGCACCACAGAAAGCCATTGTTGCAGAATGGCAGGGCGGAGCATGATTTATGCGGAACATGATTCTTGCCGCCGAGGAAGCGGACGTATTTCCCAGGGATTAAACGGTATCGAATCGGGCGGCGCACTTCAGCGCCAAATGAACGAGTCTCGCGGCGAGGATGGCCTGCGTGGACAGCCGAAAGTATCGACAGCCGAAAGGTAGGTTCCAGAATGAACAACAGCGTGGTTAGGGTTTCTAAATCGTGGCTGCTGGCGGCGGCCCTCTTTCTGTTGTGCCAGTTCGCGGCAGCCAGCAATACTGCTCAGGTCTCTGGCACATATGCGGTGGTGCAGATGACGAATCTCGGCCAGCAGGAACAGATTCAGCTGCATATCCATCTCGTGAACCATGGGGCGACGAGCCTGTCCATTCAGAGGATGACGATCTGGGATTTCTCCCATCCGGAAAAGGGTGGAACGCGGACCTGCTCTGTTGCACTGGGCGCACACGGTTACGCCGACACGACACAGGAATTCACCATTCGGCGCGAGGATTACCAGCTATGGGAAAAGGGTGTGAAGCCTCGGCTCATGCTGCAGGTCATGGGTCCTAAGAACATCAAGAGCAAAGCGATGGTCCGTTTGGATCGCGACTCCAGCCAGGAGGTGCGGTAATCATGCACTCCCCCAATCTCAATATGACGGTTCTCGCAGCGAAGGTAGTGGCCGCTCTCGCATTGGTCCTGGTCGCGCCACAGTTCTTGCTGGCGCAGTACGACATCAGCACAATCGCCGGCGGCGGGCCGAATGGCCTGGCGGCGCTCAGCTCCAGTATTGGACATCCAGGTGCCATCGCATTCGATTCGACGGGCAACGCCTACATAGCGGATATTTATTCGAACCGCATTCTGGAAGTTAGCATGGGCACTGTTACCGTTGTGGCGGGAAATGGCGCAAGTGGCGATTCGGGCGACGGCGGACCGGCGACCAGCGCCACGCTCGACGGGCCGGAAGGCGTCGCGGTGGACGGTTCGGGAAACATATTCATTGCCGATACGGGCAATGCGCTGATCCGCGAAGTGACGGCGTCTAATGGGGTGATTCAAACTGTTGCTGGCAGCGCCGCGCTCGGGGCAGGCTACTCCGGCGATGGCGGCCCGGCGACCAGCGCGCAGCTGAATTTTCCCGCCGGAGTTTTTCTCGACGCTTCAGGAGACATCTTCATTGCGGATGCGATGAATTCGGCGATCCGCGAGGTGGTGGGCGGAACGATTAACACTGTGGCTGGAAATGGCACGGATTGTCAGGATCCTACTACGGCTTGTGGCGACGGCGCGGCCGCGACGAGTGCGGAACTCGACTTTCCGGAGGGTGTGTTTGTCGACGCCTCGGGAAATATATACATCGCCGACACTTACACGGCACGCATTCGCGTCGTGAACACGGGTACGGCACCAATCACAATTGCCACAGTTACTATTCCGGCTGGCGACATACAAACCATTGCAGGAGCCTATTACCAGTCGGAAGGTGGTACCCAGTGCGGAGCCTACGCCGGTTCAGGTGCAGCGCTCAGCGTGCAACTTTGTGCTCCAACAGGAGTAGTTGTAGACAGTTCGGGGAACGTCTTTTTCGCGGACTCCTATTACTCTGTGATTCGCGAGATCGCGGCTGGCAGTGCCAATGTTGCGACGGTAGCGGGCAATGGCACGGCGGGATTCTCCGGCGACACCGGCGCTGCAACCAATGCAGAACTGAACACTCCAAACAATCTGTTTGTCGATAGCGCGGACGACATCTTTATCGCGGATACGGACAACTACGCGATTCGCGAGGTCAACGCTTCGGCGAGCGACATCAATACCACAATCGGCGACAATACCGCGGCCGATTCCGGCGATGGCGGCGCGGCAATCGCCGCGGAATTGAACAACCCCGGCGGCGTGTTCGTTGACGGCTCGGGAGATGTCTTCATCGCCGATTCACGCAGTTCGGTGATTCGCGAAGTCTCGGCGACGAACATTCAAACCGTGGCCGGGAATGTCCAGACGCCTTGCGCTTCTTCTACCGCAACCTGTGGCGATGGCGGACCCGCCGCCAGCGCTCAATTCAACAGTCCCTCCGGCGTGGTTCTGGATGGTGCGGGCAATATCTACATCGCTGATACAGAGGATAATCGCATCCGTGCAGTGAATACGGGTAGCGCGACGGTTACTATTGCAGGAGTTTCGATCGCCGCAGGTGACGTTGCCACCATCGCTGGAACCGGCAATGAATGCACCCCACCGTTTGGCACCTGGCCGTGCGGCGACGGCGCGGCCGCCACCAGCGCTCTGCTGTTCCAACCCTTCGGAGTGGCCGTGGACAGCACGGGGAATATTTTCGCTGCAGACACGGACGATCACGCCATTCGTGCCATCAATGGCGGTTCGCAGGCGATCACGCTGGCCGGTGTCACTATTCAGCCGGGAGATATTGCGACCGTCGCTGGCAATGGGACGCAATGCGCGCACACTACCGATACTTGCGGCGATGGCGGTTCGGCCACCAGTGCACAGCTCAACTTCCCTGGCGGGCTATTCGTCGATTCGTCCGACAACATCTACATTGCCGACACTGACGACAATCGCATTCGCGTGGTCAACACGGGCACGCAGGCCGCGACCATCGCTGGAATCCCGGTTCCAGCGCGAAGTATCGCGACCGTCGCCGGAACCGGCGTGGAAGGCTATGCCGGCGACGGCGGCCCGGCCACAAGCGCACGATTGGCTGGTCCGAACGGAGTTTTTGTCGACACCACTGGAAACATCTTTATCTCGGATACCGGCAATTCCGTGATTCGCGAGGTTGTGCAAGGCAGCGCTACGACTGGAAGCATGGACATTGCAACCGTTGCCGGAAACGACACGAACGGCTTCTCCGGCGACGGAGGCTCCGCCATCAGCGCGCAGCTTAACTCGCCGTTGGACCTGTTCGGAGATTCCAACAGCAACCTCTATATTGCGGACACAAACAACTCGCGCATTCGCAAACTGGTTCCAACCGCTGGCAGTACGCCGTCCGCGACCACACCTCCCTCTCAGACCACGTCTCCGGGAGGATCGGCAACGTTTAACATCCAGTTAAACGCCAAAACCGGAGACCCGAAATATCCTATTACGCTCTCCTGTGCGCAAAGTACGTTGCCCACAGGCGCTACGTGCAGTTTCTCACCCTCAACCATCACGCCCGGACCTTTGGCGGTGCCGTTTACGCTGACTGTTACGGTTCCCACGGCTTCGTCGTCCATTGAGAGACCAATGCGGTTGCGGCTGCCGTTCGCGCTTGCCATCCTCCCGCTGGCGGGAGTTTTGCTGACCGGAGTTGGCCTACGCAAATCCCGTAACCGCTGGTTATTGCTGGCAGGGATCGCGGCTATCTTGGTTCTGCTGAACGCTTGCGGCGGAAGTTCGAGTTCGACCCCGGGCACCACTTTCAACGTGCAGGTGCAGGGAACCTGGAAGACGCAGAGCACTCCTGTGACAATCACCACAGCAACGCTAATTGTCCAATAACGACAAAGGGGACCGGAAGCAAGCTTCCGGTCTCCAGGTCCCCACCTTACTCGCGGCTGGCCCATTTCGCAGAGAGCTTACTTCCTAGTAGCCAGGACATTGGCCATCGTTTAGCAGCTTGGAGAA
Organism: uncultured Acidobacteriaceae bacterium; assembly: GCA_963804075.1. Taxonomy (GTDB): domain Bacteria; phylum Acidobacteriota; class Terriglobia; order Terriglobales; family Acidobacteriaceae; genus Acidiflorens. The sequence goes on from CAWDPB010000114.1 coordinate 15,042, forward strand.
GAAGGTCTACTTGCCGCCGGATGTTCCTCAGGCTATGGGATGGGGAAAGAAGTGTTTCCCCCGTGGCTGAAAAGCGGGAGATACAAAGCCATTTACCGCAGCAGTAAACCTCTACACCCCGGGAGCTGACAACGCAAATCAAAGGCGAAGCGGAGTTCTTCCGCAGCCTCTGGAACTCATGCCCTTCCAGGCCACGCAGGAGTCTGAGAGTTTCCGCCGCAGGCAGAGGCTTCAGGCTGGCGCTTAAAGTTGCGTGCCGGTAATACGATGTCAGTAAGTCTCTAACAAGGCTCTATTTTCTTGGCCAACCGGGTTGGGATGTATTAAGACTCGAGACGGTGCCATTCGGATTGTGCGCTGCCTCATGACAAACCAGGGCACAGCTATTCGTACCACCATTACGATGGTAGGAAATGGGTACCGCTCCGTTCTGGGCAACTACCTTGAGATCAAAATTGATCAGCCGCTCTCCGGAGATAGTTGGGGTATTCGCGCCCATGCCGTGGGCAGTGTGGCACACCGAACAACTGAAGCCGTAAGTAGTAACGTGCAGGCTATGACCGGTGAAGGCTGAGTTAGCCGCCAACACTTTTGTCAGGTCGTGGCATTTCGCACACATGGCATACGGCCCATTCACCGAGAGATCGGGATTGGGAAACAGATCCGTGACAATGCCGCCTGGAGTCGCGGCCTGACTGAACTGATAGTTGCGCTCCAGGATGTGCGCATTCACGGAGCCGTGGGGCCCGTTCGGGCCGCTGCCCCCGAATTCGCGATTGTCATCGCTATTATGGCAATCCGTGCAGAAAATTAACGCGCCGGTGCCCCCTCCCGGAATCAGCCGCGCGGACGGCGTTCCATTCAGGTTCAGCATGTTGGCCAGAAGGCTGGGCTGGGGCAGCGGGCTGCTACCGGGATGAGTCACCGGGTGACTCGAGGTTGCGGTCGTCGCGAATTGCGGAATCAGATTCAGCGAATCCGGCGCCGATACTATTCGCAATGGCGCATAGCCATACATGAGAACGCGCCGCTTACCCAGACTCGTGCCGTGGCAGCGCAGGCAATTCTCGTATTGATTAATCGCCGGAGTAAGAACCGTTACACTATCCACAGCACTGATCCCGCTGACGCCTGCCTGGGAAGGACGCAAGTTAGGCGGCGCGCTAAAAAGAGTCGTCTGGTTCGAAGCGTGCGGGTTGTGGCAATCGACGCACGTGGCATGCCGGTTGCTATTCAGCAGGGTAGCTTCGCTTGCGTCGTGGAAGTTCACTCCAGATGGCAGTGGATGTGAGGTCTTGGCCGTCTCGGCCATAATATTCAGTGGCGACGGCGACAGATATGTGCTGCCGTCGTGACATGTCATGCAATCCTGGGTGGCCGGATCGATTCCCGTGGCAGTGGGTGTGGCCGGACGCAGAAGCCGCGCGGGCGCAACTGAGTCGTGTGACATGTGACACGATGTGCACGCGTTCACGCCGACGGTCGAATAAGAGCCGATGTGGCCATCCGATGAAACCTGGTTCGTCGCCGTCTGATGGATGCTTCCGGTAAAACCGGCCAGCGGGTTGATCTGCCCTTGGACCACACGATTTGGATCATGACATGCCAGGCACATCTGACCGTTCGAGCTGTCGCGCACCAAGAAGTTCTGTGCGATCTTGTCGATATTCTGGATGTGCGCCGTATGGCAACTGGTGCACTCAATATCTCCGTTTATGAGCTTTACAGCGCCGGTAGGATCGGCCGTGATCCCTTTCGATACAAGCGACGCCACTAGATTGGGCGCGTCTTTCAGTGGGAGCCTCAAACTGAAGGGATGCGAACCGGTCAATGTTGTGTTGAACGTGTCCATGCCGCTCAACGATCCTGTTACTGGAATCGCGCCATACACGTACGATTGCCCCACGCCTACCGTGCCATCGTGACAACTTAGGCAGAGACTGCTTGTAACTCCGAGCGTGGGCTGTGTATTGCCTTGCTCCACATAAGTCGAACTCGTGTAAGGCGTGTAGGTTGCCTGCGACAACTTCTGGTTCCATAACGGCGACACCGCCCCTAATCCGCTATGAGGAGCGTGACAGAATGTGCAACCCAGGCTCCCATTGGTATAAGCCGAAGCTCCACTGCCTTGCGTGAAGTTGTGCATGCCCAGTACATCGGCGGTCGGTGTTTGCGCGGCAAGGAAAGTCTCCGCCAGCGTCAAGGCTGCCATGACGATAAAGACAAGCGAAAGGATCCTGTTCACCGCTTCCCCCCGTCCGCAGCCTGCGCGAGGCCGTAATAATGAAATATCTGAACGCGCCGGTTAAACGAATCCACGACGTAGATACGGTCTTGTTTGTCAATCTGCAGCCCGGTGGGCAGCTGAAATTCTCCGTCTCGCGTTCCGTGCTGTCCAAAGTAGTAGAGCAAACGGCCTTCGTTGTCGAAAACCTGCACGATATCCCACAGCCCATCGACGACGTAGAGATGATTCTCGGAGTCGAAGCCAATCCCCTTCGGGCGGAAGATCCATCCTGCTCCGTCTCCAAGCTTGCCGATCGCGTAGCGGAACGCGCCCGAGAGATCGAGTACCTGCACGCGGAAATTCATGGCGTCGACTACTGCCAGGTCCTGGCCGTTTAATCGTAATTCCGTTGGGTAATTGAACTCGCCATTACCCGTACCCATTTTCCCGATTACGGCGAGCACGCTGCCCTGCATGTCCATCATGTAGATCTTGTTGGCCAGCGTATCGGTGACATAGATGTGCTGTGCCGCGGAGTCGACGGCGATCCCCGTGGGGCGCTTGAAATAACCTTCGCCGCCTTTCAGGCTGCCGAGGGCGTGCCGGTATTTTCCGCTGGCATCGAACACGAAAACCTTGCCGGCCTGCGAATCCGTGACGTAGATATTGTCCTGTGCATCGACCGCGATGCATTGCGGGCTCAGCATCGGATCTTTCCCGGCGTCGCGCCGCGAAATGAACTTGTACTTCTGCTGAACGAAATCGAAGATGTGAATTCCGGCCGCACCCTGGTCGGTGACGAGTATTCGTCCGTGCGAGTCGGTGACCACGCTGTAGGGACTGACCAGGTAGTGGAAATCGGGTTGGCCCGCGATTACATCCACGACCCGCGTCCAGAAGCTGCGCTTCGGCTTGACCTCGCGCTCCAGGCTGAAGCTGCGCTCAAATGAGAGTTTGCGTCCACCGTCCATGAGCAGGTCGGGAGGCGGGGGCGGGGCCAGGGTTTCCTTGGATTTTTTCGACGCGGCCGCGGCGTGGGATAGGGCGAGCACGAGCAGGCTTGCCGCCAAGACGCTGCGCCCGAGAACCATTCTCTTGTGGGGGCTTCCTGCCCGGATTGATTGCGCTAGAAGAAATCGAACCATCTGGAAAATCCCACGAAATACGACGTCGTGCTGGCCGGTGTGCCTACGGCGCTGATTCCCTGTGTGAAGTGCGTATAGCCCGCCTGTAGTCCGATCCTTCTCAAATGGTACTGCAACTGCCCGTTGTAGATCTCTGTGTCATTGTGCGATAAAGTCTGCCCGACCGTGTTGCTGATGGCCCTGGAGAACGATCCCGAGACGAGCAAATTCCGGATGGGGGTAACGGCAATGCCCCCATTATAACTATCGCCCGTGAAGGTGATGAAGTTATTTATCCCCGGTGTGGGGGGCAGTCCCACAAGACCGGTTGCGCCAAGGAGAGAGATGCCTACCGACTGGTTATAACTTCCCGTCATGGTGAATCGGGAGGAACCGATTGAGCTTGAATACCCTTCACCGCGACTGGAGGATCCGGCATAGTTGGTCAACCCGCTATGCGATCCGGTGAAGGCTCCGGTCCAATTCCATCCTCTTCGGATCCGGCGCCGCACGTTCGCACTGTAGTTGTAATAGGAAGTTGTGTAGGTAACCAGCAGCGTCTGCGCATTTTGCGCATAAGTAAACTGGGCGGACGTTTGCCATCCGAGAACCCTGCGCGAGAAATTCAAGTTGCCAACGAAGCCGACCGCGTTTTGATTGTGGCCATCGCTGCTGTCGAGCACAGAGGCGGAGAAGCTGAACATATTGAATAGACGTTTTGCGCCAGAGATCGTGCCGCTCAGAAATGTGCCGGTGTAATCCTGGCCGAAGTAGAACTGGTCGTAATGTGTCGCCACTGCCGAGGCGGACAAGAACTGGGTCAAGAGGTAACCGACACCTCCCGCCATTGTCGTAGAGTGAGACCCGCTTCCGAGATCTACAGATACTATGCCACCATTGGACGATGCATTCTGCGACAGGAATCCGCTTAAATCGCTGGTGTAGTTTTCGCTCACGTTGAAACTCAGCTTCGGCGTGGGGTGGAAGCTTGCCCCAGCGTTTTCAACGTCGTCAGTATAACTGGTCTGGGTGGGAACGCTTCCGCCGCCGGAAAAGCCGCCGTCGAACGAAGACCGCTCGAAGTTGGCATAGAGCGTCCCATGGAAAGGAAGGGAGTGTTGCGCGCCAAATCCGAGGCTTTGGCCGGTCGAATCCTGCTGCGACTCCCCTTCGCCAGTTAGAAATTCCGGATATTGGGAATTGAGAGAGTTGCGTGTGTAGAAGGCGTTGAGGCGGAATCCGGCGATCGCGTAATTCGAGTGCACGTTAAAAAGCTTCGTACTCGAAGTTGCTTCCTGGTTGGTGCCGAAGATGGTGCCGCCTCCGCTGCCCTGCGAGTAACCCACTGAGAGCGTGGGCCAGTCGGGAAAGAGTGCGCTCCAGTTGATGGAGAAGCCGTCGCCTGTGCCAATGGTCGTGAAGTTGGGCTGTCCCGCCAGGCCAAAAGTCCCGCTGCTGTTGCGGTCATAGTGGTAGCTTGCGGAGCCAGGGAATTTGCTGCCGGTGAAAAAGTTCGCGGTGCCAGCAATGCCGCTGGCGTCGGTCAGCGACTGAGACGCCGAGTCGGTGCGGGACTGGTTGTAGTAGGGAGTGGCTGAAAAAGACAAGAAATCGGGGTTGTAGTAGTAGCCGGAAACTTGGCCGCTAGCTCCAACGTTAAGTCCGTGGTCGGAGGGGATCGCATCCCCATAGTCTCCGCTGTAGCCGAACGTAAACAGCGCTCCGGCGTTCAGCTTGGTGTTTTCGCCGAGGGTAAGCGCTGGCGGCGCCTGGGCAAGGGACAGTTGCGCGACGAGCAGCGCCGCGATCCCGATGATGCGTTTTGCCACACCCATTTCGGCTGCCCTTTCCTACCTACCCCAACCCGGTACGCGACGTACCCTTTACAAGGCACAAGAGTTGCCAAAGTGGGATCACGCAAAAGATATTAAGATCTATTTAAATCAATAGTTTACGTGGCATTGCTGGCTGAACCTTGACTTGTCCTGCGGTTAGGTGTGGAATATCACGCGGTGCGCGGGGGCGAAAGACTCAACGCAGCCCTTAAGACATTGAAAGTGCGAGGGATCAGCCCGCTATCACCTTGGTCCGGCTGACCTTGAAACCGGACCGCAGAATAGACCCAAGTACCGCATCTCTGCACTGGAATGCCACGTGAGAGAATCGGCCTGTCGTTGATTTTGGGTGGCGCTTGTTTTCGGTACCGGCTTTAGCCGCAGAGGTCAGACTTCCGCACAGAAAATACTTTTCAGCAGCCGACTAAGGAAAATCGTTAGACGATCTCGATTTTGGACTTCGCCCTCAGTTGCTTCGCCAACCCCGAGCGCAGCTTCTCGTACTTTATCTTCTGAAGTTCGGTCTTGAGGTCGTTCTTCACCTCTGCTAGCGGCTGCTTTCTTGCCGGATTATGCGCATTCAACCGGACGATTGTGTAAGCCGATTCAATCTGGATCAACCCGCTGACCTGTCCGGACTGCATGCCCTGGAAAGCCTTGACAATCTGCGGGGGCAGTTTGTCTCGTCCTACTAATTTGTGATCACCCATGTTAACGCGGAAATCGTCTTCGGAAACGCTCTCGGCGAGCAATCCGAAATCCTGGTACGTCTTGGTCGCTTTGGCTTTCTGTAACGCGTCCTGCGCTTTCTTGAGGGCGTTCTTCGCTTGTTCCGCCGTAGGTTTCAGCGGAGGAACGATCGAGATGCTCTGGAAATTGAACGACTCCGACTGTTGGAATCGCGCCGCATTCTTCTCGTAATACGCCTGTACCTCAGCCGCCGTCACCGCCGATTTCGTTTCCACGTCCGTTTTCAGAACCTGATCGATCAAGATCGAGCGCTTGATCATCTGACGCACTTGTTGCTCGGAGCCGTGCATTTCGGTCTGCAAGTATTGCTGATACTCGTCGGGGCTCTGGAACTGGGTGCGGAAATCGGCCGCTGCCTGTTTGAGCTTTGCCTCGGAAACCGTTAGCTTGCGGCGCTCGGCTTCCTGGTACACCAACTCCTCGAAAATGATCATCTCAAGCGCGCCTTGCCGGATGGCCGCTTCCTGGGCCTTGGGGAAGCCGTTGTGCTGGCGGGCGTAGGGGAAGATCGAGAACATCTCCCGCAGCAGATCACGATCCGTAAGCACGGCCCCATTCACCCTGGCGACGGGTTTGTCGCTTACCTGGAGCGGCGGCACCTGCGCGAGAGCGGAATTTTGTGCGGGCTTGGCCGAGGCGACTGTTGTGGGTGCGTGCGAGGCGACCTGTGCTGAGGCCGCGAAAACCGCGATGGCGAGTACGGCGCAGATGGGGAGAAGGCGTTTCATAAAATCCTCACGTTTTAAACAGTACTGCTGAATCCAAAAAAAGGGGAGAGAAAATCTCTCCCCCTGTTCCTACGCCAGTTAGGTCTACTGGAAGACCGTCGGGACGTTGTTGGTATTGTTGGCTTCGTTCGACTCGCCAAAGTGGCACTGACGGCAGAACTGAGTCGTCGACGCCGCTTGACCGGCCGTGAGCTTGCCTTGCAGGTTCGGGTTGTACGGGCCGTTGATGAAGAAGTAGGTGGCATAGTACTTGCCGCCGCCGTCGCCCACGATCGGGCTGGTCGCCGAGGAGGTGTACACGGTCATTACGTGCTGGTTGTGGCAGGTCGTGCAAACCACATAAGGTTGGCCCTTGCCGTTGATGCCGGTCGGAGCAGACCATTTGCCAGGCGCCAGAGCCGGCCAGCCGTAGTTGGCTACGAACTGAGCATACGGTGTGCCAGCGGTTACGGAGAGCACGCCATTGGTCGAAACCAAGCCGCTGCCCACGCTGATCGTGGCGTTCTGTCCCACTGGGTGATCGTTGGTATAGTTGTTAGCGCCGGTGCCGTCGTTGCCGAGCAGGGTCGGAATCTTCTGGCTGCCATACGTCGTGTTGGTCAGCAAGCCGATCTGTTGTTCATAAGACCAGTTCTGCATCATGTTGGACGGGGTCAGGTTGCCATCGTGGCAGCTGAGGCAAAGCAGGATGCCGCCGACTTCAATGCTGCCACCGGCGATCGTGCTGGGCAGAACTTCAGCGTACTTGCCGCTATCGCCGAACGCAATTGTCTTACCGTAGAGTGGGCTGGCGTCCTGGCCCCACAATGCATAGGAACCGGCATCCGCCGCTCCGCCGTGACCGGAACCGAATGAGCCGCTGTGCGGAGCATGGCAGCCCGCGCAGCCGCGGCCTTGGTTTTGGTGAGCACCCAACACGTCAGCACCGTTCGGCGATGACCAATTCTGCGCCATCATCAAACCGGTTACTGCGAGAATGAACATTACAAGCAACATCGCTTTCTTCATAAGAATCAAACCTCCATAGAATGTGTGCAGCGCTTTCGAAACTCGCAGAGGCTTTAGGCCCTAGCCGCTTCCGGTGCCTGGGCATCGTTTGCAGCTGCCCCTCGCTCGTGATATTGCAACCATGCCGCCGAAACCGCCGAAGATGAATTCCATAGCAAAATATTTCTTAAATCTGTTTTTATCAATCAATTGCAGTTGGCTGTTTATTTTTGCAACACCCACCGCAAGTCGCTGACAGTGGGGGAAATGAGCCATCCATGCAAACTGCTTGGTCAAATCCCACAGTACGTATGTGCCACCTCCGGCCAAGAAGAACCGCGCGTTTTCGCCGGGAGTGGTCAGAGGAAAAACACTACAGCGAAAATTGATGGAAGCACGGGGTGTATAGACGGAAGTCGGGGCCAAGAATGGGGTGAAAAGAAGTGAAAAGTGGCATTGATCCGCGTCATTCAGCGGTCAATGCCGGTTGGATAAGGTGTCTTCGCCGGCAAATGCAGAAACCAATAGGTGCCGATTGAGCATTCAGTTCAAAGGTCCGCTTCCCAATCAGTGATTCTGAGGGGGCTGAGACTGAGAACTGGGCGGCGTGATCGGTGTGACTTCCTTTTGTGCCGCTCCAGCCCGTTTTTCCAGCCTCTCTTCACGTTCCTTCTTTAACTTCTCAGCTTGGGCATCGGTCACGTAGAGGAACTGCTGCACACGGCCTGGGTATATCTCGGAAGTGAACACGCGATTGTTGTTGTCAATGGCGATGTTGACTAAGCCCTGGAATTGTCCGGGAAGAAGCCCGTGGCCACCGAAGATAATGAGGAGTTGCCATTCGGTGTCAAAGACCTGGACGCGGTCCTGCACGCCGTCGGCAACCCAGATGTGGCCGTCGCCATCGATGGCAATGCCCTTGGGGCGGGCAAAATAGCCGGGGCCGTCTCCGTTCTTGCCATAGGTCGAAATGAACTTGCCGTCGGGGTCGAAGACCTCTATGCGGTCGTTGAGCGTATCGCAGACGTAGAGATTGCCTTCCGCATCCAAGGCCAGGCCAGTAGGCTTGGCCAAATCCCCGGGACTGGTGAGTTCGTGGTTATGGCCGGTGGTTCCGATCTTGCGTTTCAGTTTGAGCGTGTCGGCATCGTAGACCAGAACCTGGTCGAGGTTGATATCAGACACGTAAAGCAGGCGATTCTCGCGGTCGATAGCGAGATTGCCCGGCTCGACCAGTCCATCCGTGATCACATCCGTCGCGTTATGAGCGGAATCAAAAACAAGAATATGGCGCAGGCCGGGATCGGAGACAAAAAGCCGGTCGCCGTCGTCTATGGCTAGACCGATGATGCGCACGAAATGGCCATGTACCTTGTTCTTCATCAAGTCCAAGTCGCGCGTTTCGGTGTTGAAAATGAAGATGGCGCCGACCTTCTGATCGGCAATGTAGAGGTTGTTCTTGGAATCAACGGCGAGACCATAGGGCTCGGCGAGTTGCCACAAAACCTTGGTGCTCTCAGTCGCGGTCTGCGTGCCTGCGAGGCGATCCATCCATTTTGCTTTCTTCGTCTGGTTGGCCGCATCGACTTGCGACATCTTCTCGGCAGAGTAGAACGCCTGGTACCGGATGCGGGCAACCGCAGGCGGGTTGGGCCAGACAATATTCGAATAGTCGATGACAGGCGGAGCCTTGGTCTCTTCCGCAGCCTTTTTCTTCTTGTCGGCGAATGCGGCCGGGGAAGCAAGCATCAGGCCGAGCGCCAGGTACATCATAAAGCGGTGTTTGCGGGTACCAATCAAGCTCGCCTTGATAGCGGACATAGAATTCATTCTCCTCATGCGAATTACCTTTTCGTCAGATCCTTGTGGCAGCTAGCGCAGAACGCTGTGTTGTTAACCTGGTCCTTCACCAGCAGGTCGGGCTGCGCCGACGCATGCGGTTGGTGGCACGACAGGCAGTCGATCTTCGCGAAGGTCTTGGTGACATCGGTCGGGTCGGGTACATCGACAACCGGGTGGCCATCTACGGGGTGCCCACGGCCGTATTTGATCGGCAGCACGACCACTTTATTCTTCGAGAAATAATCCTCAGGCAGCTTTACCGTGCCATTGAACAGGGCGATCATGTGTTCCGATTCGAGCTTCTTGGGCCGCGCGTCCGGCCCATGGCACTCCAGGCATAGATCGTTCGTCTTTTTGGTGCGAAGCAGGTGGTCGTTGTCGCCGCCGTGTGGCTCGTGGCAGATCGCACATCCCTGCTTGAAGGCCGGCTGATGCAGGTGCGCCTTCTTAAACTGCTCGGCCTGGTCGGAGTGGCAGCCCAGGCAGATGTCGACAGGATTGGTCTTGGGTAGTCCGGGCACCGAGCTGGCATGCGGATTGTGGCAGTCCGTGCAATCCCCGGCAGCGCCGGGGTGCTGCACCTTCGCCTTCGCAATCAGCTCAGCCTTATCGGAGTGACACGTAACGCACAGGTCTTTGACATTTGCCTGCGTCAGCACCACCTTGCCATCCTTCGCGGGCGCGTGACAGGTGGCGCAGCCGTCTTTATCGGCGAAGGGTGGATGCAGGATCTTCGCCATCAACTTGGGTTGAGCCGACTGATGGGGATCATGGCATTGCAAACAGTTGGCAGTGCCAAACGGCTGCCCTTGATGCGCCTTAATGAGAGCGGCGTCTTTGATATCGTGGCAGTCGAGACAAAGAGCCGGTACGCCCTTGGTGAGATGCTTGTCAAACTCGACCTTGCCTACTTCGCCGACTTTGTGTGTCGTGTGACAGGCGTCGCATCCCATGTCGAGGGCGGCGTGGCGGCTGCCTTTTTCGGGAACATTCAGGCCCTGGGTGTGGCAGTCCAGGCATAGGTTCTTGCCCTTATCGCCGACTGTAGCCTTCAGCAACTGGTTCTTGTTATCCGATTCATGCGGATCGTGGCATTTGATGCAATCGCGCACCGCCGGAGGATGCACGGTACCTTTCAACGTGGACGCATCCTTGTCGGCGTGACAACTGAGGCAGAGCGAATGCGGACTGGTGGTCGTGAGCTTGACGCGCGTGATGTCCTTGTTGACTCGGACTTCATGACAGGTCAGACACCCCATGGCGATAGCCGAGTGCACGAACTTGCCCTTGGATTTGTCTTCGTGACATTGGATACAGGTGGCGGCATCGGTCTTCGGTTCAAGCGGGACGGGGTGGACGGCAGCGAAAAGCTGTACCGCGCAAAGAAGCACCAACCCCAGGCTCGCGAAAATTCTCGAAACCCGGTTCTGCCACGAAGTCAAGTTGGCCGGTGATTGGATGTCTGTGACGCGGAACTTCTTTTCGAGTAGGGGGAGGCTTGTCACGTGATTCTCCAGAGCCTATTGTTGCACGACAGTCGCCGCTTGTTGGCGCGGAGCATAATTTTTCAACAGGTGTCTAACTGGTTGTGCCAGAATCTCTTCGCAATGCCAATTGCCAGTGATGGTGACAGCGGCCGCTGTAAAAGAAGCGGCCGTTGGGACTTCTCCCGCACCCAAGGCCGTGAAATGGCGCAAGTTGCAACTACAAACAGCAGCGAAAACTGAGGGGCGTGAACGGCCTGGAAATGGGAGGCAGACGATTCGCGAAACAGACGGGGAACACGGTCATTTCGCCAGCGGCGACGCCGTCACTGCGTATACAGTGACACCGGTCACCAGGTGCTTGTGATGGGTGAAATCCCGGCTGAACCGGGTGCCCTGCGCGATTTAGCCCAAATCCACCCCCATGCCGCTATGCGTTACCAGTGCAAAGTATTCATTTTTCAATACGTTAGCTTTGTTTGTCTACTTGGCGCGGAACATGCATTTCAAAGGCCTGATTGGGGGAGAAATATGGCTGGGAGTTTTCCGCACAATCGCCCGCAAGACGTGGCAAACGGCCTCGTCGATCAAGACGGGCGTAGTCCTTTTGATCCTGGTCGTGATTCTGGCGGCGGCCGGCACCGTTATTTTGCAGCGGCCGATGACCGAACCGGACGACATGCAGCGCGCGTACTCGCCGCAGGTGCTGCATCTGCTCGATGCGACGGGATTATCCGATGTGTTCCACGCGTGGTGGTTTATCGGACTGATGATTCTGGTGAGCCTCAGCATCATTGCGGCTTCGATCGATCGTTTTCCAAATGCGTGGCGTTTTTATTCGCGTCCTTATAAATATCCTGATCCCAGTTTTCGGCGGGCGCTGCATCCTCAAAGTCGATAGCGATCAACGACGAAGAAAGCGGACTGGTTGCGGCTGAGCGTGCGTTGCATTCCATGGGCCTGAAGCCGGAGCGGGTCGTACGGGAAGATCACTTCGGAATTTTCGCCGAGAGGCACCGCATCTCCGAGATGGCGGTTTACATCGTGCATGCCAGCCTGCTGCTGATCTTCATCGGATGGATCACAGACGGCGTGTTTGGTTCGAAGGGATCGATCAACCTGAACGAAGGACAGACCTCGAATGTAATCGAACTGCGCAACGGCGGAACTAAAGCCCTCCCCTTTTCCATCCGCTGCGATTCGACGGGCCAGGAAAATAACAAGGACGGCACACCGAAGAAATGGTGGTCGAAGCTCGCGGTCGTCGCGGACGGACAAGATGTAAAGACAAAAGAGATCGTGGTCAACGATCCGCTCGTTTACAACGGCGTTCGCTTCTACCAGTCGGGCTATGGCGCCAACGGTAAAGTCGACAACTGGCGATCACGGCAAGGCCAAACCCAGCTTTCAGCGTTGCCTCGGCCGAAGCCGAGTCGGCGACGGCAAACGCAATGACGGCGGCGGGTGACCCGAAGGATATTAGTTTTACTGTCGGGGATACAGCCGATCTCGATGCCGATACAACGGTGCGTTTTGCGGAGTTTTTCTCCGATTACGCGGTGCGCGATGGACAGGTCTACCGGCGCTCGAACGAAATCGGCAGCCCGGCGGCACACTTGATCGTGACCTCCAAGAGTAGCGGCAAGAGCTACGACGTTTGGTTCTCGCAGCTCGACGAAGTGGCGGACAATTCCAAGTCGCCTTACGTACTCGAGCCGAAAGACCTGAAGCTGGCTCACTTTACGGGATTGCAAGTCTCGCACGAACCGGGACAGTGGGGTGTGTGGTCGGGCGTGGTGCTGCTCGGCGTGGGACTTGCGTTCGTGTTTTACGTCATTCACATGCGGTTCTGGGCTGTGCCCGTGCGCGATGAGCGGACTGGATTGTATTCGTTGTGGATCGGCGGCAGCGCCAACCGCAATCGCGACGCGTTCGAGCAGCGTTTTGACGAGCTTCTCGCCGCGGTGGAAAAAGAGATTCAAGGCAGTTCGAGCACGGTTGCGGGCGACAGGATTGCGATTGCCGGCTCGCGGTAAGACAGAAAATGGGAGGTGGGAGCATGGAGAGTTCGACATTGACCCGAGCCAAAGAAGAGCAGCAACCGCCGGCGCGCACAGGTTCGACGCTGATTGTGGCTGTGGGATTGGGTGTAGCGTTTCTGCTGTTCATGGCGTTTTTGAACGTAGTCAAGAGCGGCAACATTCTGAGCGAGACAAATCTTTTGTTTGCCGCGCTGATTTTTTACGCAGGCGCGGGCGCGCTGTATCTCGGGTTTGGCGTCACGGGCACAGATTCATACGTAAAGTTTGCTTCGCTTGCGACCTGGCTGGGCCTTCTTGCGAATACGGGCGCGGTGGCGCACCGCTGGTATGAGGCGGGGCATCCTCCGTTTGCCAGCGTCTACGAAATGCTGCTGAGTTTTGTATGGACCTTGGCGGCGCTCACTCTGATCGCTGAAAAGAAGTATGGCGTTAAGGTGATCGGCACCGTCACCATGCCGGTCGCGATTGTCGGCGTCGTGCTGATGCAGTTCTTGCGGACCGAAGTGCATCCGCTGGTTCCGGCGCTGCAATCGACCTGGTTTGCATGTGCACGTAACGCTGGCGATGCTGGCATACGCGGCATGCGCGTTGAGCTTCGCGCTCGCCATGATGTTCTTGATTCAGGACAAAATGCTCACCGGAACTTTCCTTTGCCGTGACCAGCGTGGAGCACGCTCGCCATCTATGCAGAGCATCGTGCTAACCCGCTTCGAGAAGTGGGGAGGTTTGAGCCTGTCAGCCTGGAACCTGGAAGACAAACACGAAATCTTTATTTCGAAAGGCGTGCGGCTCTTCGTGGTTGTGCCGGACCTTGGCTGGCTTATGTTGCTGGCTGCATTGGTGGTCGCGGCTCCGCTGGTTCTGTACGGACTGGCGCGCTGGAAGCGGGATCAGAGCTACCTGGCAATCGCGAACCGCGCGGTGTTCGTCAGCATTCTGCTGCAGATCATGACGCTGGCGATGTTTCTGCTGCGCGCGCGGGATGGGGCTTATCCCTCGCTCGACGCGGATGGATTGTTTGCCACCAGCTTGGCGGCGAGCCCGTTTCATTCTCTCGGCTTTGGTCGGCGGAATTTTCATTTCGCTGCTCTACCTTCTGTTGTTGTGGCGGCGGCCGGATCTGGAGCGCTTATTGCCGGACGCGAACTCCCCTTGACCGGATTACCTACAAAACGATCTGTATCGCGTTTCCTCTGTTTGACCTTAATGATTGCCGCGGGTGCCTATTGGGCCAACCAGACATGGGGCTCGTACTGGAATTGGGATCCGAAAGAAACCTGGGCGGCCATCACGTGGCTGGTCTATGCGGGCTACCTGCACATGCGGATCACGCGAGGCTGGCGCGGTCGGCGGGCGGCGTACTTCGCGATTCTCGGTTTCGGCGTGGTGATGTTCACGTTTTTCGGAGTGACTTACCTGTTGCCGGGCCTGCATGCGTACGCTTGAGATTTGGCTGCTTAGGATTCGACGATTTGTAGGCGAGCAATCAGCAATACGTAGTTGTTTTGTCAGTACTTACTGACTTTTCGTCTACGTATTGCTGATTGCTCGCCTACAAATCGTCGAATCCTAAGCAGCCAAATCTCAAGCGTACACATGCAGGCCCGGCAACAGGTAAGTCACTCCGAAAAACGTGAACATCACCACGCCGAAACCGAGAATCGCGAAGTACGCCGCCCGCCGACCGCGCCAGCCTCGCGTGATCCGCATGTGCAGGTAGCCCGCATAGACCAGCCACGTGATGGCCGCCCAGGTTTCTTTCGGATCCCAATTCCAGTACGAGCCCCATGTCTGGTTGGCCCTGGAGGCACCCGCGGCAATCATTAAGGTCAACAGAGGAAACGCGATACAGATCGTTTTGTAGGTAATCCGGTCAAGGGAGTTCGCGTCCGGCAATAAGCGCTCCAGATCCGGCCGCCGCCACAACAACAGAAGGTAGAGCAGCGAAATGAAAATTCCGCCGACCAAAGCCGGAGAGAATGAACGGGCTCGCCGCCAAGCTGGTGGCAAACAATCCATCCGCGTCGAGCGAGGGATAAGCCCCATCCCGCGCGCGCAGCAGAAACATCGCCAGCGTCATGATCTGCAGCAGAATGTTGACGAACACCGCGCGGTTCGCGATTGCCAGGTAGCTCTGATCCCGCTTCCAGCGCGCCAGTCCGTACAGAACCAGCGGAGCCGCGACCACCAATGCAGCCAGCAACATAAGCCAGCCAAGGTCCGGCACAACCACGAAGAGCCGCACGCCTTTCGAAATAAAGATTTCGCGTTTGTCTTCCAGGTTCCAGGCTGACAGGCTCAAACCTCCCCACTTCTCGAAGCGGGTTAGCACGATGCTCGCATAGATGGCGAGCATGCTCACGCTGGTCACGGCAAGGAAAGTGTCGGTGAGCATTTTGTCCTGAATCAAGAACATCATGGCGAGCGCGAAGCTCAACGCGCATGCCGCGTATGCCAGCATCGCCAGCGTTACGTGCACATGCAACCAGGTCGATTGCAGCGCCGGAACCAGCGGATGCACTTCGGTCCGCAGTAACTGCATCAGCACGACGCCGACAATCGCGACCGGCATGGTGACGGTGCCGATCACCTTAACGCCATACTTTTTTCAGCGATCAGAGTGAGCGCCGCCAAGGTCCATACAAAACTCAGCAGCATTTCGTAGACGCTGGCAAACGGAGGATCCCCGCCTCATACCAGCGGTGCGCCACCGCGCCCGTATTCGCAAGAAGGCCCAGCCAGGTCCAAGCGAAGCAAACTTTACGTATGAATCTGTGCCCGTGACGCCAAACCCGAGATACAGCGCGCCCGCGCCTGCGTAAAAAATCAGCGCGGCAAACAAAAGATTTGTCTCGCTCAGAATGTTGCCGCTCTTGACTACGTTCAAAAACGCCATGAACAGCAGAAACGCTACACCCAATCCCACAGCCACAATCAGCGTCGAACCTGTGCGCGCCGGCGGTTGCTGCTCTTCTTTGGCTCGGGTCAATGTCGAACTCTCCATGCTCCCACCTCCCATTTTCTGTCTTACCGCGAGCCGGCAATTGCAATCCTGTCGCCCGCAACCGTGCTCGAACTGCCTTAATCTCTTTCCACCGCGGCGAGAAGCTCGTCAAAACGCTGCTCGAACGCGTCGCGATTGCGGTTGGCGCTGCCGCCGATCCACAACGAATACAATCCAGTCCGCTCATCGCGCACGGGCACAGCCCAGAACCGCATGTGAATGACGTAAAACACGAACGCAAGTCCCACGCCGAGCAGCACCACGCCCGACCACACACCCCACTGTCCCGGTTCGTGCGAGACTTGCAATCCCGTAAAGTGAGCCAGCTTCAGGTCTTTCGGCTCGAGTACGTAAGGCGACTTGGAATTGTCCGCCACTTCGTCGAGCTGCGGGAACCAAACGTCGTAGCTCTTGCCGCTACTCTTGGAGGTCACGATCAAGTGTGCCGCCGGGCTGCCGATTTCGTTCGAGCGCCGGTAGACCTGTCCATCGCGCACCGCGTAATCGGAGAAAAACTCCGCAAAACGCACCGTTGTATCGGCATCGAGATCGGCTGTATCCCCGACAGTAAAACTCAGATCCTTCGGGTCACCCGCCGCCGTCATTGCGTTTGCCGTCGCCGACTTGGCTCCGGCCGAGGCAACGCTGAAAGCTGGGTTTGGCCTTGCCGTGATCGCCAGTTTGTCGACTTTACCGTTGGCGCCATAGCCCGACTGGTAGAAGCGAACGCCGTTGTAAACGAGCGGATCGTTGACCACGATCTCTTTTGTCTTTACATCTTGTCCGTCCGCGACGACCGCGAGCTTCGACCACCATTTCTTCGGTGTGCCGTCCTTGTAATTTTCCTGGCCCGTCGAATCGCAGCGGATCGAAAAGGGGAGGGCTTTAGTTCCGCCGTTGCGCAGTTCGATTACATTCGAGGTCTGTCCTTCGTTCAGGTTGATCGATCCCTTCCAACCAAACACGCCGTCTGTGATCCATCCGATGAAGATCAGCAGCAGGCTGGCATGCACGATGTAAACCGCCATCTCGGAGATGCGGTGCCTCTCGGCGAAAATTCCGAAGTGATCTTCCCGTACGACCCGCTCCGGCTTCAGGCCCATGGAATGCAACGCACGCTCAGCCGCAACCAGTCCGCTTTCTTCGTCGTTGATCGCAATCGACTCTGAGGATGCAGCGCCCGCCGAAAACTGGGATCAGGATATTTATAAGGACGCGAATAAAAACGCCACGCATTTGGAAAACGATCGATCGAAGCCGCAATGATGCTGAGGCTCACCAGAATCATCAGTCCGATAAACCACCACGCGTGGAACACATCGGATAATCCCGTCGCATCGAGCAGATGCAGCACCTGCGGCGAGTACGCGCGCTGCATGTCGTCCGGTTCGGTCATCGGCCGCTGCAAAATAACGGTGCCGGCCGCCGCCAGAATCACGACCAGGATCAAAAGGACTACGCCCGTCTTGATCAACGAGGCCGTTTGCCACGTCTTGCGGGCGATTGTGCGGAAACTCCCAGCCATATTTCTCCCCCAATCAGGCCTTTGAAATGCACGTTCCGCGCCAAGTAGACAAACAAAGCTAACGTATTGAAAATGAATACTTTGCACTGGTAACGCATAGCGGCATGGGGGCGGATTTGGGCTAAATCGCGCATGGGCACCCGGTTCACCCGGGATTTCACCCATCACAAGTACCTGGTGACCGGCGTCACGACACTCAGTGACAGCGTCGCCGCTGGCGAAATGCCACCGTGTTCCCCGTCTGTTTCGCGAATCGCCTGCCTCCCACTCCCAGGCCGCTCACGCCCCTCAGTTTTCATGCTGCCGCTTGTAGTTGCAGCTTGCGCCATTTCACGGCCTTCGGTGCGGGAGAAGTCCCAACGGCCCCCTCTTTCACAGCGGCCGCTGTCGCCATCACTGGCAATTGGCATTGCGAAAAGGTTCCAGCACAAGCAGTTAGGCACCTGTTGAAAAATTATGCTCCGCGTCAACAAGCGGCGACCATCGTGCAACAATAGTCTCGGAGAATCACGTGAGAAGCCTCCCCTATTCGAAAATTGCCGCGCCACAGACATCCAATCATCGGCAAACTTGACTTCGCGGCAGAACCTGGTTTCGAAGATTTTCTTGAGCCTGGGGTTTGTGCTTCTTTGCGCGATACAGCTTTTCGCTGCGGTCCACCCCGTACCGCTTGACCCGAAAACCGATGCCGCCACGTGTATCCAGTGTCACGAAGACAAATCCAAGGGCAAGTTCGTGCACTCGGCTATCGCCATGGGATGTCTGACCTGCCATGAAGTCCGAGCCAACAAGGACATCACGCGGGTCAAGCTCACGACGACGAGTCCGCAGTCGCTCTGCATCAGCTGTCACGCTGACAAAGATGCAGCTACGCTGAAAGGTACCGTGCATCCTCCTGCGGTGCGCGATTGCATCAAATGCCACGACCCGCATGAATCGGATAACAAGAACCAGTTGCTCAAAGCTACAGGTGGCGAAGGGCAAGAACCTATGCCTGGATTGCCACACCCAGGGGCTGAATGTTCCCGAAAAAGGCAGCCGCCACGCCGCCCTCGACATGGGATGCGACGCCTGTCACACGACACACAAAGTCGGCGAAGTAGGCAAGGTCGAGTTTGACAAGCATCTCACCAAGGGCGTACCGGCTCTTTGTCTCGACTGCCACGATATCAAAGACGCCGCTCTCATTAAGGCGCATCAAGGGCAGCCGTTTGGCACTGCCAACTGTTTGCAATGCCATGATCCCCATCAGTCGGCTCAACCCAAGTTGATGGCGAAGATCCTGCATCCACCCTTCGCCGATAAAGACGGCTGCGCCACCTGTCACCGCCCGCGAAGGATGGCAAGGTGGTGCTGACGCAGGCAAATGTCGAAGACCTGTGCGTTACGTGTCACTCCGATAAGGCTGAGCTGATTGCGAAGGCGAAGGTGCAGCACCCCGGCGCTGCCGGGGATTGCACGGACTGCCACAATCCGCATGCCAGCTCGGTGCCCGGACTACCCAAGACCAATCCTGTCGACATCTGCCTGGGCTGCCACTCCGACCAGGCCGAGCAGTTTAAGAAGGCGCACCTGCATCAGCCGGCCTTCAAGCAGGGATGTGCGATCTGCCACGAGCCACACGGCGGCGACAACGACCACCTGCTTCGCACCAAAAAGACGAACGATCTATGCCTGGAGTGCCATGGGCCGGACGCGCGGCCCAAGAAGCTCGAATCGGAACACATGATCGCCCTGTTCAATGGCACGGTAAAGCTGCCTGAGGATTATTTCTCGAAGAATAAAGTGGTCGTGCTGCCGATCAAATACGGCCGTGGGCACCCCGTAGATGGCCACCCGGTTGTCGATGTACCCGACCCGACCGATGTCACCAAGACCTTCGCGAAGATCGACTGCCTGTCGTGCCACCAACCGCATGCGTCGGCGCAGCCCGACCTGCTGGTGAAGGACCAGGTTAACAACACAGCGTTCTGCGCTAGCTGCCACAAGGATCTGACGAAAAGGTAATTCGCATGAGGAGAATGAATTCTATGTCCGCTATCAAGGCGAGCTTGATTGGTACCCGCAAACACCGCTTTATGATGTACCTGGCGCTCGGCCTGATGCTTGCTTCCCCGGCCGCATTCGCCGACAAGAAGAAAAAGGCTGCGGAAGAGACCAAGGCTCCGCCTGTCATCGACTATTCGAATATTGTCTGGCCCAACCCGCCTGCGGTTGCCCGCATCCGGTACCAGGCGTTCTACTCTGCCGAGAAGATGTCGCAAGTCGATGCGGCCAACCAGACGAAGAAAGCAAAATGGATGGATCGCCTCGCAGGCACGCAGACCGCGACTGAGAGCACCAAGGTTTTGTGGCAACTCGCCGAGCCCTATGGTCTCGCCGTTGATTCCAAGAACAACCTCTACATTGCCGATCAGAAGGTCGGCGCCATCTTCATTTTCAACACCGAAACGCGCAACTTGGACTTGATGAAGAACAAGGTACATGGCCATTTCGTGCGCATCATCGGTCTAGCCATAGACGACGGGACCGGCTTTTTGTCTCCGATCCCGGCCTGCGCCATATTCTTGTTTTTGATTCCGCTCATAACGCGACGGATGTGATCACGGATGGACTGGTCGAGCCGGGCAATCTCGCTATCGACCGCGAGAATCGCCTGCTTTACGTGTCGGATATCAACCTCGACCAGGTTCTGGTCTACGATGCCGACACGCTCAAACTGAAACGCAAGATCGGAACCACCGGCCATAACCACGAACTCACCAGTCCCGGGGATTTGGCCAAGCCTATGGCCTGGCCTTGGATGCGGAAGGCAATCTCTACGTCTGCGATACGCTCAACGACCGCATAGAGGTCTTCGACCCCGACGGCAAGTTCATTTCGACCTATGGCAAGAAGGGACGGCCCCGGCTATTTTGCTCGCCCAAAGGCATTGCCATCGATGGCGACGGCCACATCTGGGTTGCCGACGGCGTGCAGGACCGCGTCCAGGTCTTTGACACCGAATGGCAACTCCTCATTATCTTCGGTGGCCACGGGCTTCTTCCCGGACAATTCCAGGGCTTAGTCAACATCGCCATTGACAACAACAATCGCGTGTTCACTTCGGAGATTACCGGGCCGCGTGCAGCAGTTCCTCTACGTCACCGATGCCCAAGCTGAAAAGCTAAAGAAGGAACGTGAAGAAAGGCTGGAAAAACGGGCTGGCGCAGCACAAAAGGAAGTCACCCCGATCACGCCACCCGGTTCGCAGTCTCAGCCCCCTCAAAATCACTGATTGGGAAGCGGACCTTTGAACTGAATGCTCAATCGGCACTTATTAGTTTATCCATTTGCCGGCGAAGAGTTATCCCCCGGCCAATGATCGCTGGAGGCGCGGCTCAATGCCACTTTTCACCTCTTATTACCCCGTTCTTTGACCCGGACTTCCGTCTTTCCACCCAGGGCTTCCATGAATTTTCGCTGTAGTGTTTTTCCTCCGGCCTTTCCCGGCGAAATTCGCGGTTCTTCTTGGTCGAATGTTGCATAGGTACTGTGGGATTTAACCAAGCAGTTTGCTGGGATGGCTGATTTCCCCCACTGTCAGCGGCTTGCGATGGGTGTTGCAAAAATAAACAGCCACTGCAATTGATTGATAAAAACTGATTTAAGAAATATTTTACTGTGGAATTCATCTTCGGCGGTTTCGGCGGCAAGGTTGCAATATCACGAGCGAGGGGCGGCTGCAAGATGCCCAGGCACCGGAAGCGGCCAGGGCCTAAGCCTCTGAGAGTTTCGAAAGCGCTGCACACATCTATGGAGGTTTTAATTTATATGAAGAAAGCGATATTGCTTCTAATGTTTGTTCTCGCGGTCACCGGTTTGATGTTGGCGCAGAACTGGTCGTCGACACGGTTGACGTCCTCGGCGCGCACAACAACCACGGCCGCGGCTGCGCGGGCTGCCATGCTCCGCACAGCGGCTCGTTCGGTTCCGGTCACGGCGGAGGGCTGATGCCGGTAACTATGCATTGTGGGGCCAGGACGCCAGCCCACTGTACGGTAAGACTCTCGCATTCGGCGATAGCGGCAAGTACGTCGAAGTTCTGCCCAGCAGCTCGACCGGTGGCGTACCGAAGTGGCGGCATCCTGCTCTGCCTGAGCTGCCACGACGGCAACGTGACCCACGTCCAACATGATGCCGAATTGGTCGTATGAACAACAGATCGGCTTGCTGAATAACACCGCTTATGGCAGCAAGCCGATTCCGACCCTGCTCGGCAACGACGGAACCAGCGCTGGCAACTACACCAACGATCACCCGGTGGGCCTGAATGCCACCATCAGCCGCGGCAGCGGCTTGGTCTCGACCAATTGCGTCTCACCGTGACCCCTGGAACGCCCTATGCCCAGTTCGTAGCCAACTACGGCTGTCCGGCGCTGGCGCCTGGAATGGTCTGCTCCGACCGGCGTCAACGGCTCAGGGCCAAGCCCTACGTGGTTTGCACGACCTGCCACAACCAGCACGTAATGACGGTGTACACGTCCAGCGCGAAGAGCCCGATCGCGGGCAACGGCGGCGGCTACTATGCCACCTTCTTCTTCGTCAACGGCCCCTACAACCCGAACCTGCGAGGCAGCTACGGCCGGCTCAGGCGCCTTCGACCACGCAGTTCTGCCGCCAGTGCCACTTTGGCGAGGCGAACGAAGCCAACAACACCAACAACATCACGACGGAATTCCAGTAGAACTACGGCGTAGAACAGGGGGAGAGAATTTCTCTCCCCTTTTTTTGAATTCAGCGTAAAAGTTTAAGTGAGGATGTTATGAAACAACTTCTCCCCATCTGCGCCGTACTTGCCATTGGCTTTTCGCGCCTCTGCGCAGGTCGCCTGCACGCACCCACAAGTCGCCTCGGCATGCCCGCCCAAAACGCCGCTCTCGCAGGTCTCGCCTCTCCAGGTGACCGACAAGCCGGTGGCCCGGGTGAACGGAGCCGTGCTTACCGATCGCGATCTGCTGCGGGAGATGTTCGCCATCTTCCCCTACGCGCGCCAGCACAACGGTTTCCCAAGGCGCAAGAGGCAGCCATCCGCCAAGGCGCGCTTGAGATGATCATTTTCGAGGAGCTCGTATACCAGGAAGCCGAGCGCCGCAAACTGACGATTTCCGAGGAAGATCAAACAGGCCGAGGCTGAATTTCGCAAGCAGTTCAATAGCCCCGACGAGTATCAGCAATACCTGCAATCGGAAATGCAGGATCCGAGCAACAAGTGCGTCAGAAGATCCGGCGCTCGATCCTGATCGATCAGGTGCTGAAGACCGACGTGGAAACGAAATCCGCCGTCTCGGTGGCTGAAGTGCAAGCCTATTACGATAAGAATGCGGCGCGATTCCAGCAGTCGGAGTCGTTCAGCTTCCAGAGCATCTCGATCTTGCCTCCGCTGAAGCCCACGCCGGAGCAGGCGAAGAAGGCGCAGAAGAAGGCCCAGGACGCGCTCCGCCAGGCCAAGGCGACCAAGAGCTATCAGGATTTCGGGCTGCTCGCGGAAAAGATCTCCGAAGACGATTTCCGCGTTAACATGGGTGACCACAAAATCGTGGGACGGACAAACTGCCCCCGCAAATCGTCAACACGTTGCGGGCATGCAGGCCGGACAGGTCAGCGGGTTGATCCAGATTGAATCGGCATACACGATCGTCCGGCTGAATGCCACATCCGGCAAGAAAGCAGCCGTTAGCAGATGAAGAACGACCTCCGGACCGAACTGCAGAAGATCAAATACGAGAAGCTGCGCTCGGGGTTGGCGAAACAGCTCAGGGCGAAGTCCAAAATCGAGATCGTCTAACGATTTTCCTTAGTCGGCTGCTGAAAAGTATTTTCTGTGCGGAAGTCTGACCTCTGCGGCTAAAGCCGGTACGAAAACAAGCGCCACCCAAAATCAACGACAGGCCGATTCTCTCACGTGGCATTCCAGTGCAGAGATGCGGTACTTGGGTCCTCTTTTGCGGTCCGGTTTCAAGGTCAGCCGGACCAAGGTGATAGGGGCTGATCCCTCGCACTTTCAATGTCTTAAGGGCTGCGTTGAGTCTTTCGAACCCGCGCACCGCGTGATATTCCACACCTAACCGCAGGACAAGTCAAGGTTCAG
>CAWDPB010000115.1:0-11878 GCA_963804075.1 uncultured Acidobacteriaceae bacterium
CCATCCCTGCCAGGCCATGGCCGACTACATGACGATGTGGGAAGCCAAGGGCAAATTGGAAGGCCTGAAAGTCGCTTATGTGGGAGACGGTAACAACGTTGCCCATTCACTGATGTTTGCGGGCGCGCAGCTTGGCGCGCACGTTTGGGTGGCAACACCCAAGGGATACGAACCCAAAGGCGACGCTCTTCGCTGGGCTTGCGAGCGCGGACGCGAAACCGGCGGCACATGCACCGTCACAAATGACCCGCGAGAAGCCGTGGTCGGCGCCGATGTCGTTTACACAGACGTCTGGGCCAGCATGGGTCAGGAAGCCGAGAAGGAAAAGCGGCACGCCATATTCGCACCCTTCCAGGTCAACATGCAGCTGTTTGGACTCGCGAAGAAGGATGCCATTTTCCTGCACTGCCTGCCAGCTCACCGGGGGGACGAAGTCACGGACGATGTGATCGATTGCCCACGGTCTCTGGTTTTTCAGCAGGCGGAAAACCGGCTCCATGCGCAAAAGGCGATCATGATCGAGTTGATGAAAGACGAATTTGTGAAACTGCCAGACCTCGCGGAATTGCGCGGGATCGCACACGTATAAAGAACAGTCATATAAGGTGCCACAGGTTGGCGCCCTGTTTGGGGAGCTAACCCTTCGACAAACTCAGGGCAGGCTCTGGGCGCAGCCCATAAATTCTTATGAAGACCATCCTTCTAGCCGTTGGCGGTAACTCCTTGATCCGAGCCGGAGAAAAAGGCACGATCGCCGAGCAACTGGCGAATGCCCGCCGCACAGCCCGCGAGATCGTCGGCCTTATCCGGGAGGAGTTTCGCATAGTTCTCACCCACGGAAACGGCCCGCAGGTCGGCGCCGCTCTACTGCGCTCGGAAGCCGGGGCCAGTCAGGTTCCTGCCCAGCCGCTCGATGTATGCGGCGCGGCAACCCAAGGCGAAATCGGCTACATCCTTGGGCAGGCCCTGGAGGGCGAACTTCGTTCGGCTAGCCTCCAGGTCCCTATCGTCAGCGTGGTCACCCGCACCATCATTTCGCTCGACGACCCTTCGATGAAGCATCCCACCAAGCCCGTCGGTCCGTTCTACTCGCGCGAAGAGGCTCTGGAACGCCAGCGTCA
Source organism: uncultured Acidobacteriaceae bacterium (assembly GCA_963804075.1). Lineage (GTDB taxonomy): Bacteria > Acidobacteriota > Terriglobia > Terriglobales > Acidobacteriaceae > Acidiflorens. Next base: position 1,122 of record CAWDPB010000115.1, read on the forward strand.
GTTGGGATGGCAAATTGTAGAAGACGCCGCCCGCGGCTATCGACGCGTGGTGCCTTCGCCCGAGCCCATCGAGATTGTTGAACTTGAAGTTATCCGCGGCTTGGTCGAGCGCGGAGTGTTGGTCATTGGCTGTGGTGGGGGCGGCATTCCGGTGGCTCGCCAAGGCGAGGACATCGTGGGTGTCGAGGCTGTGATTGATAAAGACCGCGCCTCAGCACTGCTCGCCTCCCATCTTGGTGCTGATTTGTTCGTCATTTCCACCGACACCGACTTTGTTTATCTGGACTACAAGAAACCTACCCAGTGCCCGCTGCATGAAGTCTGTGCGGGAGATCTGGAACGCTATATGGCTGAAGGCCACTTCCCTCCTGGAAGCATGGGGCCGAAAGTTCAGTCGGTGCTGCGCTTCCTCCGGGATGGGGGGAAACAAGCTATCATCGCCTCGGCTGAGAACCTGCAAAAAGCCGTGGCAGGCCATGGCGGCACGCACATATATTCCGACCGGTCCAAGCCCGCAGCCAACCAGACGACGGACACCGCCGACGTCGCCCGAGGACACTGACGCATGCCGAACCCAAAGAGCACAAATTTTTCCAGCGCGGGAGCTAAAGCAGGGTCAAGCTCTCCCGTTGATGCGCGCACAGGCGCTCCCCGAAGCACGTGGTCGAGTCGCAGCAGTTCACCGTGCCGCTGCTGATGGAACTCTTCGACCGCTCGCGCGGGATGGAGCGCGTTGTGGCCCGTGGGGGAACGCTCGACTATCAAAACCGCATCATGGCGACGTTGTTCTATGCGCCTTCGACGCGTACCCGCTTTTCTTTTGAGGCCGCTATGCTGCGCTTGGGCGGGCGTGTTTTGTCCACTGAACAGGCTGGAGCATTTTCGTCTGAGATCGAGTCGGAACAGGTGGAAGATTCCATCCGCATTCTGGGTGGGAACTGCGACGTAATCGTCATCCGGCACCATGCTCCCGGAGGTGCGCAGCGCGCCGCACAGGTTTCCGCGATCCCCGTGATCAACGCTGGCGATGGCGGCGGAGGGCAACATCCCACGCAAGCCCTGCTCGATCTTTACACCATCTATCGCGAGCGGCCCATCAACGGCCTCAGCGTGGCCTTCATCGGAGAGCTCGATAAGGGCCGGACGGCGCGTTCGCTTGCTTATCTGCTGGCTAAGTTTGACCGGGTGAAAATATTCTTTGTGGGTCCTCCTGAGCTGCAAATGAAACCGGACATTCTTGAATATCTGGAAGAGCATGATGTCAGCTTTGAGTTGGAAACCGATCTGGAGCGAGTGATTGAAGAGGTAGACGTGGTCTATCAGACACGCATTCACCCCGACCGCCTGCGGGACCAAAGTCGAACGGCGCTTCATCGATATGCAATCGATTCAGCGATGGTGCGCCGGATGAAGTCCGATGCGCTGATTCTTCATCCCCTGCCCCGCACGGCCGAGCTGGATCGATCGGTCGATGACGATCCGCGAGCGCTCTATTTCCGCCAGGCCAAGAACGGCCTGTTCGTGCGAATGGCGCTGCTGACCATGTTGCTGGAAGAGAATTAGCCGCTCAGGGAAGCCGGCAAGATGCAGGCGCTACAAAAACGCTCCGCCCGCGCTAGGCTAAAATAGATAGTTAAATCGAAAAGAATACTTCAATCCAAAGGACTCCTATGCCTGTGACTGAACACCTGCACACCCACAACTATGTAGAACTCGAAAATCAATACGGCGCCCACAACTACCATCCGCTCGACGTCGTCATCGAGCGCGCCGATGGCGTTTGGGTTTACGACGTCGAAGGCCGCCGTTATCTTGACTGCCTGGCCGCTTATTCCGCTGTAAATCAGGGACACTGCCACCCCGCAATTCTTCATACACTGACCGAACAGGCGCAGAAAGTAACGCTGACCTCGCGCGCGTTCCGCAACGAGCAACTGCCGCTGCTCTATCAGGAACTCAACAAACTGACCGGCTACGATAAGGCTCTACCCATGAATTCCGGCGCAGAGGCTGTAGAAACAGCTTTGAAGACTGCGCGCAAATGGGGCTATAAAGTCAAAGGCATTCCGCAGGACAAGGCTGAAATTATCGTCTGCGCCAATAATTTTCACGGTCGCACGATTTCCATCGTCAGCTTCTCGACCGACGAACAATACCGCGACGGCTTTGGCCCATTTACTCCGGGCTTCAAGGTCATTCCGTTCGGAGATGTGCAGGCTCTGCGCAAGGCGATTACGCCCAACACATGCGCCTTTCTTGTAGAGCCGATTCAAGGTGAAGCCGGTATTGTGATCCCACCGCAGGGCTTCCTGAAAGAGGCTGCCGAGATCTGCCGCCAGAACCGCGTTCTCCTGATGGCCGATGAAATCCAATCTGGCCTGGGCCGCACTGGCAAGCTTTTCGCTTATATGCACGAAGGCATCACACCCGACGTCCTCATCGTCGGCAAGGCGCTCGCGGGCGGGTACTATCCTGTTTCTGCCATTCTCGCGTCGAACGAAATCCTCGGAGTCTACAAACCGGGCGACCACGGCAGCACTTTCGGAGGCAATCCGCTCGGCTGTGCCGTAGCCCGCACCGCTCTGAAAGTATTGATCGAAGAAAAAATGGTTGAGCGCTCGGCCGAACTCGGCGCGTATTTCCTCGGCCTTCTGCGCACGCTGAGTTCGCCGAACCTTAAAGAAGTCCGCGGAGTCGGCCTGTGGATCGGAGTCGAACTCAACGGTCCCGCACGTCCATATTGCGAGGCGCTTAAGGAATTGGGAATTCTCTGTAAGGAAACTCATGACCACGTAATCCGTATCGCACCGCCGCTGGTCATCACGCGGGAGGAAATCGACTGGGCGTTCCCGCGCATCGAGAAAGTGATTACCGGCAAGTCGTAGCGCAGTCAGATTTGTGCCGCAGGCGGTTGTTGAAAGCACCCCGAGGAGAGCAGTACGAAATGAAGTGGTCATTTTTGATGCTCCTCACACTTGCGCTCCTTGGGGCGGCTCTGCCTGCAACAGCCCAGGATCAGCCTTCGAAGTTTGATTTGTATGGCGGGTACTACTACACGCGCGTCAATGTGAATGTCAGTGCGGTGGGTGGCGGCCCTTCGGAAACCTTTAACGGGAACGGCGGAGGCGGGCAGTTTGAATACAATGCGACGAACCGGTTCAGCCTGGTGACGGATTTGGCCGGCTTTGGCGTAACCAGTACCACAAACGGCGCATTGGTTGGAGGAGCATTCACCTATCTTTTTGGGCCAAGAGTAAATTTCCGGCTGCGCAAGGTTACTCCATTCGGCCAAGCGCTCTTCGGAGGTATTCGCACAACAAACGGAATTGGCGAATCGGCGTCCGCAAATAACTTTGCGATGACGGCGGGCGGCGGAATCGATTTCAAAGTGTCGCGCCAAATCTCCGTTCGACCCGTGCAGGCCGAGTATTTCATGACTAAAATCCCCGACGGACTGAACAATCGCCAGAACAACTTGCGCCTTGGCGCCGGAGTTGTCTTCCGGCTGGGACGGGATTAAGCGCTCAAGAGCGCGCTGCGATTTGTAGGCATAACGGGTGGCTGCTCACCCGATTATGCCGCGAGCAACAGCGTACGCCCGATTACTCCGGTGAGTTGGTCCTGGGCGTTCAGCGCCACGTCGCGGCTTATGCCTTCAAGAGTCCGAAGGTGCCCTGAAAAGTCCCAGGCCAGATCGCGCGCAGCGCGGATGTTCCAGATCGCCAGCAGGCGGCCCACCTTTCCAGTATCCTGCGCCAGCTCTCCCACGATACCGACTGCCAGGAAATTCAGCGCTTTCGGGAGCACCTGCTCCAGCAAATCGTTCACATGCTCGTAGTCGTCGTGCTCCGGACTCTCCAGGTCCGGCGTCAGGTGCAACTCATCATTGGTTTGCAGAAGGGCCAGCGCCAGATCGTGGTTGATATGAGCATTCATTCCAGCCAACGCAAACTGTATACGATCGATTCCGGTCCGGTTCCTTGCCTCAAACAGCGCTTCCCATGAGCTCGCCAGATCCGGATTCTGCTTCAGCCAATCTGTAATCGCGGCAAAATAAAGACCAGCAAACACGACGTCGAGCCGCGTCAGCCATGCGGCGTCTTCCCAACCGCCGGAAGGAGGCACGCTGTCAATCTGCTGCGTGACCATCAAATAGAGCTTGTTGAACCACTTCAGGCCGTCGTTACTCGGCAACAATTGGTCGATGGTCTGCATGACGGCAATTACGTCGGCGATGGTCGTTGGATCGGCGGAACTGACAATCTGAAGAAGCTGCGTGTCGGTCGGATTGAGGCTTGGCATTCTGGACTCCTGGGAAGAAAGATAACTTCGGGGCCCGGATCACCAACCACGCTGAAAGCTTGGGATCGCCGTTCTGTTCGTCGCCGCGCGCATTACACTACGGCATCAGCGCTGCTATCAAGCTATTCAGGATAACTCAAGGAATTGCCGTTCATTGTCCATGCTGACCCAGATCGCGTCAATGTGAAAATGCTCAACGATCCATTCTTGCATATCCAGATTTGACGTCCCTGCCCTGCATCGCCGCCGCTTTCCGTGAATCCAATGATGGTATCTTTAAACACGCATCGGGAGGCGCATGAAGATCGGCATCACGTGTTATCCAACTTACGGCGGCAGCGGAGTGGTGGCCACGGAACTCGGCCTTGAATTGGCACGCCGAGGGCACGAAATCCATTTCATCTCCTACTCGCAGCCCATCCGCCTTACCGGTCCCGAGCCTAATATCCACTACCATGAGGTCGAGGTCACACGTTATCCGCTCTTTGAATTCCCCCCGTACGACCTCGCCCTCGCCACGCGCATGGCCGAAGTCTCGCAGCTGTACGAACTCGATCTGCTCCATGTTCATTACGCGATTCCGCACTCGGTGAGCGCCATGCTGGCCAAGCAGATGCTCGCCGCGACGCCGCCGCGGCGCAATCTGCCGTTCGTCACCACCCTCCACGGCACCGACATTACGCTCGTGGGGCTCGACCGTTCGTATCTCCCGATTACGCGCTTTTCCATCGAGCAGAGCGATGGCGTCACCGCCATCTCGCAATATCTGCGCAGCCGCACCATCAACGTCTTTGACGTTAAGAACCACATTGAAGTGATTCCCAATTTCGTGAACTGCGACGACTATGTGCGCAAGCCGGAATGGCTGGAGAAGCGCTCTGAATATGCGTCTGACAACGAACGCCTGTTGGTGCACTTGTCTAATTTTCGCCCCGTAAAGCGCGTGCTCGATGTCGTTGAAATTTTCGACCGAGTGCGCAAGAATATGCCAGCAAAGCTGATGTTGATCGGCGACGGTCCCGATCGCTCTCAGGCGGAGTGGCTGGCCGTCCAGAAAGGGATTCACGAGCAGGTGCTGTTTCTTGGCAAGCAAGATCAGGTTCGGGAGAAGCTCGCGATTTCCGATCTCATGCTGATGCCCAGCGAGCTTGAGACGTTCGGCCTGGCGGCTTTGGAAGCGATGGCCTGCGAGGTTGTTCCCATTGCCACCAGGGCTGGAGGCGTACCCGAACTTATCGAGCACGGCGTAACCGGATTCCTCGCCGACGTTGGCGATGTCGACACCATGTCGCGCTACGCCGTCGAATTGCTAGGGGACGAATCGGCTCTTCGGTCTATGGGGAAACGTGCGCGGGACGCGGCGCGAGAAAGATTCTGTGCTTCCAAAATTATTCCGCTTTACGAAGCGTTTTACCAAAAGGTGCTGGCGAAAGCGTCGTAGCGGTCATCAATTCTTCGGCGTGAGGCAGAATGGGCAGGCGCAGACGAATCAGCGTTCCGCCGCCTTCGCGTCCGTCGATTATCATTTTGGCCGCGTCGCCGTAAAGCACCTTCAGCCGTTCAGCCACGTTCGCCATTCCGATCCCGGCGCCCTCGGAGCTGGTATTGGCCGCTTGCTGTGTTGCGCCGATACCTACGCCATCGTCTTCCACTTCAATCACCAGCCGCGACTTTATAACCCGGCTTCGTAGCGTAATGCTGCCACCCTCGATCTTGGGCGCAAGTCCGTGCTTGATGCAGTTTTCCACGAGCGGCTGCAAGATCATGCTCGGCACCATAGCCTCCAACGAAGCGGGGTCGAGCTCCTTCACCACCTTCAGCTTGTCGTGCCCGAAGCGCACCACTTCGATATCGAGATAGTTGTCGATGAACTCCACTTCTTCGCGCAGAGGGACAAACGAATCCGTGCTGTGCAGCAAACGCCGGAGAATCGTCGCCAATTTCAGGATCATTTCGCGCGCCGTATCGGGGTCGAAGCGCACCAGGGAAGAAATCGAATTCAGGGTGTTAAACAGGAAATGCGGATTGATCTGATTCTGCAACGCCATCAAGCGCGCCTGCATCAGAAGGCGCTCCTGCTCTTCCAGCTTGATCTCGATGCGGACGTTGTTGAAAATCTTCAGCTCGGTCCCGACGGCCACGACCGCAGTCAGATAGATCAGTGCTTCAACCCACAGACTTGGACTTTCCAAGCAGAAAATCGCGGAAGGGCGGAAGCCGTGCAACTGCGTCTCAAGCAGACGGAGTGCCAGAATCGTAAAGAAGAATGTGACCTGCCAGTCGAAAACGCGCGGCCGCGGCAGATTGCGCCGGATCCAGCGATAGATACTGAGATCCACGAAGGGCGAGAACGACCAGATGTCATCCTGCTCGGGTGCAAACCGGCGCAACTGACCAGCTACAATCCCGGCGAAGACATTGAATGGGAGGCTTATCCATTCGCCGTGCAACGCGGCCGGCAGCGCCATGAGAGCACCACCGAGGCCGCCACATAGCCGGCCGCCGATCACTCCCAGCAACAGTGTCGATTCGAAGGCAAGATCGCCGGCCAGAAAGCTGCGGACGCTGAAGCGAATCCATACGCCCAACGCCATCGGCAGGCCCATCCAAAGAGCGAGGTATATTTTTTGCCGCGTCGTCCGTTGCTCCCGGAAGAGCAGCTTGCGGAATTCTTTCGACCGCCCGAGCACGGTGGAAACGGTAGCCGAAACGCCGAGCTTTAGGAGTAGCGTAACGAGGATGAGGCGCTGTTCAAGCATGGATTGGATTGGCTACGGCGTGCGCTGTTTTGCGATCAGCTTCCGATTGTACTCGCCGCTTGCCGCAAGAGATCCTCGACGGTCGCGCCCGCTGGAACTCCGCCTTGCGCAAAATCCCTTGTGCCTCCGCCACGCCCGCCAACGGAAGACAAAACCTGTTTCAGGAGTGCGCCCATATCCGCCGTTCCGCCCGGAGATTGGGCGAAAACAAGCCCGGCGGGAGTCACAGTACTGCCAACCAGAGCGATTGCCGACACACCAGCGCGTGTAACTTTCTGCGCAAACAGTTTGGCGAAGTTTGTGTCCCGATCGGAAAAGGTCCGCATAATGATGCGCTGTCCGTTATTCGCCGGTCCGGCGTTCTGAACGCCGCCCGAAGCAAGTGCCGCTTCCGCCATCGCCTGGGCTAACTGTTCCAACGCATCTTCGCCAGCCCGGCGGAGAGACTTCGCGTCATCAAAGCCCTTGCGAATCATCGCGGGCACATCGCCCAACTGAGCCGAGTACAGTGCAGCCGCTTCCGTCAGAGTCGCGTAGTCCCGGCGCGCCATGCGCACGGCCCGCGCGCCGCACACGAATTCCACACGCATGCCTTGCCGTGTCTTCTCAGTCTTCCGCAGCAGTATCGACCCAATCTGCCCGGTCGAATTCACATGCGTTCCACCGCAAGCCGAAAGATCGAAGTCTGCGATTTCAATCAGCCGCAAATCATCCCGCCCCTCCGGCGGCAACTTTCGGAGGCCAAGCCTTTCCGCTTCCTCGCGCCGTACATAGCGAATCCGCACCGGACGATTCTCAAACACAATTTCATTCGCGCGCTTCTCCGCTCCGGACACCTGAGCGGCGCTCAGAACGTCCGTAGCCAGGTCAATCGAGCAGTAGTCCGCGCCCATGTGAAATGAGACTGTGGGAAATTGGTAAAGCTCGATGAAAGCGGCCGACAAAACGTGTTGGCCGGTGTGCTGCTGCATGTGGTTGCGGCGCCGCTCGGGATCGATGGTGCCGTGGATCGCAGTTCCCGTCACAGGAGGCTTCGCTGGGGCCTCGAGGTAGTGAACCACGCGCCCATCTTCCGCATCGGCAACTTCGGCGACTCGCAGCCGCTCGCCGGAGCCGAGCGTGAACCAGCCCGTGTCATGGACCTGTCCGCCGCTGGTTGGGTAAAACGCAGACTCGCGCAAAATGATGGAAGGGCGCGCCGCGCCAGAATTCCCGGAGGATTGTTCGGTGGCTCGTTCGGTAATAGCCGCTATTTCCTCTATGACCGAATCAAACTCCAGCAAGTCCGGCTGGTCGTAGTAGAGACGTTTGGTCATGATGGGACGCGAATAGCGCTCGCTCTAAAAATCCTGGCAAAACAAAAAGCCAGGCACCGGCGATCCACTGCACACGAAAGAGCCCGTTACCGTTGCTTCCTTCCGGACCTGGCGGGGTTGGCGGGAAAACGTCGCGCGGAACCGATGCCTGACCTCTCATAGTAACAAGAAATTGCTTTGTGTCGTAGGTGGTCACCGCACAATGTTGCTCTACCCCGCTAAAATGTGGCTGGTGATTCTCAATCTATGAAGCGACTGCTTGCGGTTCCTCTTCTCTTCGTCCTGCTTCCCTTCTCAACAACGCTATTCTCCGGCTCTGCCTTCTCTCTTTTCGCGCAAGAGACCAAGAACAACGACCCTTACAAACGTACGCTTGACCGCCTGGATTCGTTGACTCATGCCTCTCAACGGGAATGGCGGAGTCATAGCGACGTTCCGCATCCAGAAACGCCATCCCTGAACGACACGGACTGGGGAGTGCTCAAGGTCAAAGACCACTGGAAAGGGCCTCGCGTGCTGCGGCGGCGGATAGTGGTTCCCGAGAAGGTCGATGGCTATGACGTTCGTGGCTGCCGAATGACGCTGGATTTATCGTTTCACAGCGAAGACACGATTCTCATCTCTTTGTTCGCTAACGGATCGCTGATCTCACGCGGCGATGAAGACACCACGCAACCTGTCTTGCTTAGCGAGAATGCGAAACCTGGCCAAGAGTTCCTGATTGCCGCCCGCGCGGATGCGGGAGACGCCGACGCCTGGCTTGGCGATGCAGAGTTGAGGTTTGAACCGCCGGCAAATCGGCCAAGTCCAGGCAACCTGCGAATGGAAATCCTGTCCGCGTTGCCCCTAATCGCCGCTTACGAAGACGGGAAAGCCGGGCGCGAACGCGTTCTCGACGACGCGGTCAAAGCCATCGATTTCCGAACGCTCGAAAAGGGCGACCAGAAGGCATTTGACGCGTCGCTGCGCCTGTCGCAGTCGAAACTGGAAGGGCTGCAACCGTGGATGAGGCAATTCACGATTCGGGCTGTCGGCAACGCGCATATTGATATGGCGTGGCTTTGGCCGTGGACCGAGACCGTCGAGGTGGTTCGGAACACGTTTCGCAGCGTGCTCGATTTGATGCGCGAGTATCCGGACTTCAAATTCACCATGTCGTCGGCGCGCACCTACGAGTGGATGGAAGAAAAGTATCCCGAGATGTTTCACGAGATCCAGCAGCGAGTGAAGGAAGGGCGCTGGGAGATTGTCGGCGGCATGTGGGTTGAGCCTGACTTGAACATGCCCGCGGGCGAGTCTTTGGTACGGCAAATCCTGGTGGGGAAAGAGTACTTTCAGCAGAAGTTTGGCGTCGATCCCAGGATTGGATGGAATCCCGACTCGTTTGGCTATAGCTGGCAATTGCCGCAGATCTACAAGAAATCGGGGATGGATTACTTTGTCACGCAGAAACTGCTGTGGGCCCACGATTTCACTACGTTTCCTTACAAACTATTTTGGTGGCAATCACCCGATGGCAGCCGAATCCTCACTTATTTTCCGCACGATTATGCGGGTGGGCTCGACGCGGACAAGATGGCGGCAGATGTGTCGGTTTGGGGGCCATCAATTTATGGCTCCAATACCAAAGACAATCCAACAATTATGTATTTGTATGGAATCGGCGATCACGGCGGAGGGCCGACTCGCTCCATGCTCGACCAGGTTCCGCCACTGACCGCGCCGAACGAGGTCTATCCCAAGTTCGAGTACAGCACGGCGGGCGACTTCTTCAAGGAGCTTGAGCCGAAGCTTCCCTCGATGAAAGTTCCCACCTGGAACGATGAGCTTTATTTTCAGAATCACCGCGGCGTGACCACCACGCAAGCCGAAACCAAGCAGCGCATCCGGCGCAGCGAGGAAAATATTCTGAACGCTGAGCAGGCTTCGTCGCTGGCGTATCTGCTGGGGCGTCCATATCCGAAAGACGAGCTGCTGCGCGACTGGAAGCGGCTGCTGTTCGATCACTTCCACGACATCATGCCGGGAAGCGGCATCGCAGTGAACTATCTGGACGCGAAACGTAACCTGGAGGACGTTCAGCTTTCGGGCACCGAGATCACGAATGCGGCGCTGGGAGAAATCGCGGCGCATATCGACACGCGAGGCGATGGAGTACCGGTGGTCGTCTTCAATACTCTTTCGTGGCCTCGAACTGAGCTCACGGAGATTTCCGCGCAACTTGCGCAGCCGTCGCGCGATGTTCAGGTTCTTGATGCCGCTGGAAAGCAAGTGCCCTCGCAGGTTGTGGCTTACGATTCTTCGACGGGCCGCGTTCGAATGCTTGTTCTTACGCACGTTCCCGCAGTCGGTTACAAGGTCTACTTTGTGCGCGCAGTTT
>CAWDPB010000116.1:0-42772 GCA_963804075.1 uncultured Acidobacteriaceae bacterium
TTTCGCAGCACAAACACATGCGGAGATTTCTTCTGCCGGATCGCCGCGCCAATCTCTCGCGCCACGCTCTCAATATGGGTGAGATCGAGCTTGCCATTCTTCAGGCTCGGCGTCCCGACGCAAATAAACGACACATTGGAGTTCAGCACCGCTTCAGTCGCGTTGGTTGTGGCGTGCAGAAGCCCAGCCCGGTTGGCCTCGGCCACCAGTTCGCTCATGCGCGCCTCAATAATGGGAGTTCGCCCCGACCCGAGCATCTCCACCTTCGCTGGACTCACATCGACCCCGATAACCTTGTGCCCCATCGACGCAAAGCACGCCGCCGATACCGACCCAACATATCCCAACCCAAAAATGCTGACGGATTGACCCAAAGCAAACTCTCCTCTAACCGCCATGCCAGCGCCAATGCTGACTCCTGGCGCTGTCGCACGTGGCGATAGCTAATAACTATATTGTTTACAATATCTTACAAGACATCAATAATCCTTCGCGCAAACCATTCGCGAGTACCCTCATATTGCCCGTGAGTCCTCTAAAACATACTACAGAAACAATAGCTTACGAAGATAACCAAAGAATCCTTCCGCCAATGTTCCTTCCCCACGCCGGGCCGGCCTCCCTACAGCCCCGCTTCGGCTATGCGCGAACCTGGTGGTCTGGCCAAACACTTTGGGCACTGCGGCGCCTAGCTCCAGCAAGAATGGACTATTTCCCAACATGTAAGATATGAGAGTCTGTGACTTCCGGATGGCAAAACAAGCTGGCGCGTGTTGCCCATATGAACTGGGACGAGGTCCGCACGCGCCTCGCGCAGGAGATGCATAAGCGCGGCGATTTGCTGCGTCGCAAAGCCGGTATGCGCGCCGCAACGATTCGCCTTCGGGACTCTTCGGAGGAAGGAAAGTTTTTTTTTGACCGTGGTGAAGCAGCGGCCCGCGCCGAGTTGCTCCGCACTCACCTGCCCGATGAAGCCGCAGCCATAGTCCGCGAGGCAGATGAAATCTGTGCGCACCGCTTTCGCCTCCTCGGTTATGAAGGCCTTGTTTTTGCCGAGGGCGGGCAGAATGGCCAAAACAATGAAATTGACTGGCATCTCGATCCAGTCCATGGCAAACGCGCGCCTCTCGATCCTGGTTCACGATTCCTTTCCTTGACTTCGCTGCGATTGGGGACCACAAAGTCACCTGGGAACTGAACCGTCATCAGCATCTGGTTACGCTGGCTAAGGCATGGCTGCTCACTCACGACGACAAATACATCCGCGAATTGTCAGCACAGTGGCGCAGTTGGATGAAATCCAACCCGTACCCTCTGGGCATCAACTGGGGCAGCACGCTGGAAGTGGCGTTTCGCAGCCTGTCATGGATCTGGGTCGATCACCTCCTCGCTGAAGCGCCCGCCTACGCCGAGCTTCGCGCAGAGATTCTTCCCGCTCTCGCTTTTCACGGCCGCTACATCGAGCGCTATCTGTCGACTTATTTTTCTCCCAACACCCACTTGCTGGGCGAAGCTGTCACCATGTTCTTCATCGGCACGCTCTACGCACAAATGCCGCACGCTGCGCGCTGGAAAGAAGGATGGCTGGAATATTGTTTTGCGTGAAGCCGGACGTCAGGTGCGCCCCGACGGAGTTTACTTCGAGCAGTCGCTCTACTACCACGTCTACGCGCTCGACTTCTTTTTGCATGCGCGCGCCCTCGCCTCGCGCAACGATATCGATATTCCCGCCACCTATGAAGACGTGTTGCACAAGATGCTGAACGTCGTCGCGATGCTGGCGCAAGCCGGTCCCGCCGAGGGGTTCGGCGACGACGACGGCGGCCGCTTGTTCAATCCTCGCCGCAACAGAACCGAACACATGACCGACCCGCTTGCCATCGGAGCCACTGCCTTTCGCCGCGACGATCTGCCAGCCGCACGTCTCACGGAAGAATCGATCTGGCTCTACGGTAAACGTGCAATTGCCGGCCTGGCGACGAACCATCCGCCCAGCATGGCTTTAGCGGCCTCCACAACGTCTAGTTCGGGACTGCCTACCCCGAATTCACCGATTACATCTGCCGCCTTCCCCGATGGCGGCATCTACGTGCTCGCCGACTCCACCCCGATTCCGCAAACCATGATGATCGATGGCGGCCCACAAGGCACAGGCCGCTGCGGCCACGGCCATGCCGACGCCCTGAGCCTCCGTTTGACCATCGACGGCGGCCGCTGGCTTGTCGACTCCGGCAGCGGCGTTTACATCGCATCCGATCCTGCAGACCGCAACAATTTCCGCGGCACCGCCGCCCACAACACGCTACGCGTTGATGGCGTCGACCAGGCCGTTCCCTGCGAGCCGTTTTCCTGGACTGATATCCCGGCGCCGCAAGCGGAGAACTTTGTGGCGGGGCGGACCTTCACTTATTTCCGAGGCAGCCACAATGGGTATAAGCGCCTGCCAGATCCCGTTACGCATCGGCGCTCTGTGCTGCGCGTCAACGGATGGGGGAATCACCGCACCGAAAACTTTCGCACGGAAAATGATCACTCCGAAACTGATCGCCCCAGCATAAATGACGCACGCAGCGTCGGCATTTGGTTGATGCGCGACTTGGTTCTTGGAAACGCTGAGCATGACCTGGAACTTAACTGGCATTTCGCCAGCGACATTACCGTGCGTGAGGGGGCCGCGTGCGAAATCCTGGCTGCGAGGGGCGACACACTGCGGGCCAAGCCCTCTGAGATCGAGCCTCGAGAGCGCCGGTCAAACCAGCTCCGAATGATCCAGCCCAGCGTGACAGTCTGGAAGTCAAACATCACACAAAGCGTGCTCTCTCCCGCGTACGGCCGCTATCAGCCCGCGCCGGTAGTGCGCTCCGAGGCACGCATCAAACTGCCTGCTGAAACCGCGACCGCTTTCCTCGTGGGCGAAAACGCGGCGCTTGCCGAGCCAGCCCGAATGACCGGCATCCGCCACGACGCAGCGCAGTCTTACGAACTTCAAGTCAACGGCCGCAGACACGAGTTCATCTTCTCGCTCGGCGACCGGCCCTGGTGCGCCGGCCCGTGGACATCCGACGCTGAGCTGCTCTATTGCCGCACGAGAACGAGAAGCTGACACAATTGATTGTCGTTGGCGGCAGCTCCGTCGAGTGGCAAGGCCATCCGCTTGCTCTCGGCATCCGGCCCGTCCAAATATTTCGAATGGCGTAAACAGGATGGTGCACCTGCATGCCGAACCAGCGCCATTCTCGACGACTTTATTGTTTAATGAGCTGACCGGCAACGCGCCCGCATCCAATAATTCGAACCAGACCTCTTCCTACGCGGAGAAACACTGAATGTGCGGCATCGCAGGAATAGTGGAATTTGGACACGACGCACGCGCCAGCGTCTCGGCACTGCGCGAAATGTGCCGCGTCATGACCCATCGTGGTCCCGATGACGAAGGCTTCTATAGCGACGGTTGTCTCGGGACCGGGATGCGGCGACTCAGCATCGTGGACCTTGCGACCGGCCATCAGCCAATCTCGAACGAGGACGGCTCTCTTTGGATCGTTTTCAATGGCGAAATCTACAACCACCTGGCGCTGCGCGAACAACTCATCACACGCGGCCACCGCTATAGCACGCACAGCGATACCGAAACGATTGTCCACGCCTTTGAAGAATACGGCGCAGACTGCGTCCAGCATCTGCGCGGCATGTTCGCCTTCGCCATCTGGAACCGCAATACGAAAACGTTGTTCATTGCTCGCGACCGCCTGGGCATCAAGCCTCTCTACTACCAAGCTCACGCCGGAGCGGTTACTGTTCGGGTCGGAGGTAAAAGTCGTGCTCGCGCATGGCGGCATCCGTCCCGGAGTTCGACCGGGCCGCGTTGCCCGAATATCTGGCTTTCGGCTACCTCTCTGGCGAAGACACGTTTTATTCGGGCATCCGCAAACTGATGCCGGGCCACACGCTCACGATCGGCCCCGATGGCAAAGCAGAGATTCGGAAGTATTGGGACCTCGATGTCTCAAATCCGCACGAAGTGCGCGATGAGGGTTATTACGTTCGCAGTTATCGTGAGCTTCTGGAAGGCGCAGTCGAGAGCCACCTGATGAGCGATGTGCCGCTGGGCGTATTTCTCAGCGGCGGCCTGGATTCGAGCGCGGTGGCCGCGCTCATGACAAAGATTCGCCGCGGTCCCATTGAGACGTTTTCCGTCGGCTACCCCGAGCGCACCTATAGCGAGTTGCCCTTCGCGCGCACGGTCGCCGACCACATCAAATCGCAACATCGTGAAGTGCTGGTCAGTGAAAACGATTTTTTCGGATCGCTCCCGCATCTGATCTGGCACGAAGATGAGCCGATCGTCTGGCCGTCAAGCATCTCTTTGTATTTCGTTGCGAAACTGGCGCGCGAACGCGTGACGGTGGTGCTCACCGGCGAGGGCAGTGACGAAACACTGGCCGGCTACACTCGCTACGCCTTCACCCTCAAGAATGCAGCCATGGATCGCGCCTATCGCTGGGTCGTGCCGGGCGCGCTGCGGCGCGCGCTGCGGAACTCGGTCGCCAACTCTTCGCTCCTCGGCGCGACAGCGCGACGAAAACTCGAGCATACTTTTCTGGGCAAAGATGGCGAGGCCTGGGACTCCTTCTATTTCGACAATTTCTTTTCCGCCTTCAGCGGCGCGGAGCAACAAGGCCTATTGACCCCCGACTTCGCGCGCGAATTTGCGACCGGCAACCGCCTACAACAACGTCCTCGCCTACTGGGATCGCTCTGCCACGCAGGCCGGCGGCGCGATGCTGCAACGTCTGCTCTACACCGACATCAAAACTTATCTCGTCGAGCTGCTCATGAAGCAGGACAACATGAGTATGGCCGCGTCAATCGAAAGCCGCGTACCCTTTCTCGATCACGTGCTCGTCGAGTTTGCAACCCGCATTCCGCGCGAAGTGCAAATTCAGGGCCTGTCCGGAAAGCGAATTCTCAAGAAAGCGGTGGAGGATCTGCTTCCGCGCGAAATCATCTACCGCCCCAAGCTCGGCTTCCCCACACCATGGAGCGGATGGCTCGCCGGACCTCGCCTCGAAACAGTCCGCGACATGTTGCTTGAGCCCCGCAGCCTTGAGCGCGGCTACTTCCGCCGCGAAGCTATCGAAGAGCTATTCGCCCAACACCGCGCGAAGCACCGCGACAACTATGACCGCATCTGGCGTCTGCTGAATCTGGAATTGTGGCACCGTGTCTGCGTGGAAGGTGAAGCACACGACGAAGTTGGCGCCGCAGAAACAAGATTGGTTTCGACCTCGTAGAACTAGTTTTCGTTGAATCGCTAATACAGAACGTCCCGATATACCTTCACCCACTGGCCACGCACCGCTTCCCACGTGTATTTCCGCGATTCTGTAAAGGCGTTCTTCGCGAGTGCCGCGGCTAGCTGCGGCTCGCGAAGCAGGCGAATCACATTTGCCGCCAACGCCTTCTCGTCCCCGATCGCCGAGAGTAGTCCCGTCCGCTCGTGCTGGACCAGATAGGGCATCGACTCAGGCGCAGTGGTCACGACCGGTGTCCCAGCGCCAAAGGCCTCGATGACCGACACAGGCATGTTATCGAGCCACGAAGCGTTAATGAAAATATCCGCATTATCGTAGTACTTGCCAATCTCCCTGCGTGATGCCACGCCGGTAAAAGTCACACCCTCGAGTTTAAGATATCCGACCAACTTGCGAACTTCGCTCTCCAGCGGGCCGCCACCAACCAGATCAAGCTGGGCTGCCGGATACTCCTTCTTCACCTCCGCAAAGGCTCTCACTACTACATCCACGCTGTAATAAGCCGAGAATCCGCGCGTACACACTAGGTGGGGACGCAGCGGAGTCCTCTCTCGGTAACGGAACTGTGAAAGGTCCACCAGGTTGGGAACAACTTCAGCAGGCAATCCGAACTCGCGGAAAACATCCACCAGATATCCAGAGGGTACGATGATTCGATCCGCACGCGAAAGAACAAACTTCCCAGAGCGAAAGCGCTTCAGATGATCGCGCGCCTCTCCGCTTCTGTAATTGATAACTGTCTTCCTGCCGCGCAGCTTCGCCACCAGCCACGCCGGTGCTGGAGCCAGCAAAAACGACCAGTACGAGGCGGAAAAAATATGCGCGACGTCTACATTTGCAGGCCCCGCCACAAATGCCACAAGTAGATGGGCTCCCGAAATACCGTTCGCAGCCCTGGAATCCCATTGGCCCACGAGAGCGCGCTGGGTAACGGCGGGTCGACCGCAATAAAGCTGGTTTCAACTTCCGGGTCGTTCTGCCAGAGCCGCAGTAACAGGTCGGCCTGCACCGCCTGGCCTCCGACGTAGCGCAGGCTGGGCGCAACAATCGCGACCTTTAGTGCGCTTCCTAGCCGATGCCCCTGCGCGCGGCTCATCCTCTCCGCCCGTTTTCGATTCAAGCAGGCTCAGATAGAGTTCTTCATAGCGCAGGCATACGCGATCAAGGGCAAAATTCTCCTCGACGAACCGTCTCGCGTTCGCGCCGAGATGTTGGCGCAGGCGGGCATCCGAAAGCAACCGGAGAACAGCTGCGGCAAATTCGTCTTCCTTTCCAGCCGCAGTCAGCGTTCCCCTTTCCTCGTCGATGAGTTCCGCATTTCCTCCGACATTGTAGGCGGCCACCGGCAAGCGCGCCGCCATGCCCTCCAGAATGACGTTTGACAGGCTTTCCGAATCCGAAGTAAGAACCGCGACGTCTATCGAGGCCAGCACGGCAGGAATATCGCGGCGGTCGCCAAGAAAGATTGCATGTGTCCGAGACCGAGAGCCTGCCGCTTGCTGTTCGAGTTCTCCCTCGCAGCGGTCCGTCTCCGACGAGCACAAATTCCACGTCCGGTCAATTCTTCGATGAATGGCGGCGGCCATGCGCAGAAACCCGAGTGATTCTTGTAGTGGGCATTCATGCGCGCGACCATGCCAACTCTGAGCACTCCGGCCCGCGGCCCCAGCGCAGGAGCGGCTGGCGTCAAAAGTCTCGACAGGCAAGGCATTCCCGATGACCGCCAGTTTTTGGCGCGACAGTCCCGCCGCCACAAGGCGGCCCGCAGCAGCGTGCGAATTGCACACGACCGCATCGCACCAACGAAACGCCGCGGCCTGCGCCCGAAATTGCGCCCGGCGTCATCAGGTCGCCAACCTGGCGATGGCTGCCGATTACCACCGGCAACGGGCCAGGCGAGCGGCCGGAATGAGCGTAAGGTTCGCATAGAAATCGAAGGCATGCGCGATCTCGACTCCGTGGTCCCGGACATGGCCGCGCAGTCTAAGGCGCGTGCGCAGCGACTGCCATCCAAACAGGCTGCCGCCAAGAGGAAACTCCGGCACCTCGCCAAATTCGTCTGCCAGCGCGCCGCGGCGGCTTACGCAGCCCAGATGAAGTTGGAATTTCGATCGATTGAGATTCTGCGCGAGCACCGCAAACTGCCGCTCCGATCCCCCGGTTTCGAAGGTATTCACCATCAGAAACAGGCTGACCGGTTGTGCATCGGAAGGAATTGCGGCGCTGGCCATAGCGTCGGATGTCTCCACCCGGCTATTCTCCTACCGGTGCCGATGCTAACGCAGGGGCGCGCGGCGCTCGCCGGCGCGAATCGGCGACTACGGGCAGCGAGAACAGGCCAGCTGGCTTGACGTACTTTTCAAGGAAGTTGCGGTGCCAGAGTTCGAACATCAGAAGCCGCCAAATGCGCCCTGTGTTTGTGCTTTTGCCGCGAACCAGGTAATCGTCCATGACCGCACGGATGCCGTTCGGCCGGAAGTACCCGCGGTCGAGCGTCCGCGGTTCGAGCAGCAGCATCAGCATGTCCTTTAATTCGTGGCGCATCCAGTACACCAGAGGCAGTGAGAATCCCTGCTTCTGCCGGTAGAGCACTTCTCTGGGCACGCCCACTCGCTCGGCGAGCTTGCGGAGGATGTATTTCTGATCCTTCCCGCGCAGCTTCCATTCGGGCGGGAGACCGGTGACCCACTCGATGAAAACGTGATCGAGAATCGGAACGCGGACCTCAAGCGAATTCAGCATGCTCATCCGGTCGACCTTGGTCAGGATGTCGTCGACCATGTAAGTCTTCGTATCGACGTAAAGAATCTGGCTGACCGGGTCCTTTGTGGGGGCGGCGGCAAAACGCCGCCGCAGCACATTCCCGGGATCATCGCCGCGGTTAAGAATGGCTCGGAAGTCGTCGGACAGCACGGGCGTATCCCGCTCAAAAGCCGGGATAAACGCAAGACCATCAACGTAGCGTTCCTGCCACGGAAGCGAGACGTTGTAACTCAATTTCCGGCCCCGCATGCCCCTCGGCAGCTGCGGAAAAACGCTTGTCGCGATACATCTTGCGGGCCCATTCCGGGATGTGCTCGAAAATCCGGCGTCCGGCATGAACCCGGTAACGATCGTATCCCCCAAAAATCTCGTCGCCCCCATCGCCGGAAACGCAACCGTCACGTGTTGCCGCGCCATCTGTGACACATAGTAGGTCGGCAGCATCGAGGAATCGCCGAACGGTTCCTCCAGCGATGACGTCAGGTGCTCAACCGTCTCGACCACGTTCGGTTCGAGGATCATCTCGTGATGATCGGTGCCGAACTTCTTCGCCACGATGCGCGCGTAATGGGCTTCGTTGAAGTCGTCCTTCTTGAAGCCGATGGCAAATGTCTTGACCGGCCCTGCGCTGGCGCGCGCCATCAGTCCAACAACAGTTGAGGAATCCGTGCCCCCACTCAGAAATGCGCCCAACGGGACATCCGAAATCAGGCGGATCTTCGTCGCTTCAAAAAGCCGCCGTTCCATTTCTTCCAGGCACTCCTCTTCACTCTTTGGAGCGTACGTGTTGTATTCCGGCAGATCCCAATACTCACGTACCTTGATCTGGCCGTTTTCAAATTCCAGCAGATGTCCGGACGGAAGCTTATGAATCCCGGTAAAAACCGTCAGCGGCTCTGGCACATAACCGTAATACAGGTACTCCAGCAGCGCCTGGCTATTGACCTCGGCCAGTTCCGGCGCGGCTCTCAGGATGCTTTTGATTTCCGACCCGAAGTACAGATTGCCCTTGTGCAGAGCGTAGTGCAGCGGCTTTTTCCCCAGCCGGTCCCGGGCAAGGACAAGCTTGCGTTTGGTCTTGTCATAGATTGCAAGCCCGAACATCCCGCGCAATTTCTTGACGCAGTCCGCGCCCATCTCCTCATAAAGGTGGATGATCACTTCCGTGTCGGTCTTGGTGTAAAAGCGATGCCCGCGTTTTTCAAGTTCCGGCCTCAACTCGGGAAAATTGTAGATTTCGCCGTTGAAGACAATCCATGCGCTTCGGTCTTCGTTGAACACCGGTTGGTGGCCGCCCGCCAGATCGATGATGGAAAGCCGGCGCATCCCCAAACCGGCTCCATCGGCCACGTAAATGCCTTCGTCGTCCGGCCCGCGGTAGACAATCTGGTCGCACATGTGGCGCACGAGACCTTCCGTAATGTTGCTCTCGCGACTACTGCTAACGACTCCGGCAATTCCACACATGGTCTGCTCTTATCCTTTCAAACTCACAGGGGCGGCGCTGGAACTCTCCCTCGATTCCTTCTTGGGAATTCTGGATGACGCCTGTACTTCCGCAAATCGCCGGAAGCGATAGTCCCGGAAATCGCCCGGGTTGCCGTCTCTCCCATCGCAGGCAGCCAGAAGTGATATTGGTCATCTCGCGCGCCGTGACAAAGTGCAAAGTCTCCTTGCGCTCGCGGGCACCGCCAACCAGATCCTTAAGGAATTTTCGAAATGCGCCACCCAGTACCTCGTCCTGTTGCCTTGGATCCATGCTGTGGCAGTGCAGCTTGATGAAAAACCAGTCCGGCCGTCCAGCGATTCTAATCTGTGCCCGCGTCCAGAGTGCGAGCCGCCGCAGCGTCATCGGCTTCGAGGCCACAATGACCCCATTCTCGATCGCAGGCTTTGCGCGCCGCAAAGTGTCCGCGATATCGATGACGAGCGGCCCTTGGATTATGAGCGGAAACGTTCGCGGGACGCGGCCCACCGTCAGGTCGTGGCCCTTCCGGTGCGGGGCCACCTGATCCAGCGGCAGCGCGCACTCATAGAGCGAGTTGATTTTCCCGATCTGCGCCGGATGCAATATCGAAGTCGGCAGCGTCATATCCGCATAGCAGCCGGTCTCGGCCAGGATCTGCATTTCCGAATCGACTCCACAACCACGCCCTCCGCCCGAGTTCGCTAGCGCCCAGTTCCCGTGCACAAAAGCATACCGGGGCTGCGCCGCACCCTCTTCAGCGGAAAGCGACCGATGTCGAAAAGCCAGCAGATCGCGGAATTCAGTCAGCAGCCGCCGCGTATTCTCCGCTGTGTCGGGACCACCGGCCATGCCGTGATGCAGATGAATCTCCAACTCGCCCCAACCTTGGTGGCAATGATCCGCAAGCATCGCAACCAGGCCTTCGTCGTACTGCTCGGCTGGATAAAAATATGTATGTACGAAGGGGCGTCCTTCGTGATCCAGCCATTCCCCCGCCGCCTTCGGGTATTCGCGGCTCCATTGCTCCACCCGGCGCTCCTGCTCCTGCCGCGGTACGTACTTGGCCCCGTCCGTGGGATTGATGCTTGGCTCAAAGTGATCGGCAAGCGCAAAGATCAGATGCACAGGTCCCAACGCCGGCCCGCGGAGCCCCTTCCAGGCTGCCGCAGGCAGAACTTTTCTTGCGTATGCGACCTTTCCTTCTCAGTGTCATGAATGCATCGCGTCTTTCGGCCGCGTCTTATCGGGCGCTGCCATTTCAGCGGTCTACACCCGCAGGCCGCAATCGCGTAATCCCTGATTCCTCATGTCCGCTCAAGCAGCGCACGATCGCCTGCAAGTCAGCGGACAGGGCCCCTGCACCGGTTGTTCCGCGATTGGCATAAACCTCCAGGAAATGACGCGGCTTCGCCGGCGGCGGAGCCTCCGAGCGGGATTGTCTTTGTTCCTGTTGTTGCTCTTGAATCGTCCGCAACAATGCAGCGGTAAAGGCAACCGAGTAATACGGGAACAGCTGGTAGGCCTCCGGTGCAAAAAGTGCTCCAATCACAAATCCAACAAGCGAGCTGTAAAGGGCGCCCACAAATAGAACGATATCCTCGTCGAGATTCTTCTCTTTCTTCAGAATCTTCAGGTTTACAAACGCGCGCCGGAAAAACAGCAAGAACATAATGCCAACTGGCACCCCCCCTTCGACGGCGATCTGTAGGTACGTCATATGCACGTCGTGCCAGAGCAGTGAATAGGTGGGGAAGTTATGCACGCCCAAACCGAAGATCGGGTAATTAATGATGCCAGTCACGGCTCGCTTCATCAGAAACATGCGGTCCTCGACGGATCCCTCCGCCTCATCCGTCTTGTGGCCGGGAGCGCTGGTATTTGCGGTAAGAGCACTGAAGCGGTCGTAGAGTTTCCCGCCGGCGGCGACCCCAATAACCACGCCGAGAATAGCTGTCGCCACTAGCAGATACATTCGTTTGCCTTTGATGGCAAAGTGGTAGAGAGTTACTCCGCCGGAAATCACCAGATTGAGAAAACCAGCCCGGGATGCGGTCTCGAAAATCGCTACCAGCATGAATAGCATTCCAACCAGCCAAAACATCTTCTTGATCGGGCTCTTGGCCGTCACCATGAAGGCAAGGGCAAAAGGAAGCGACAAAACAATGGCAAATGCAAGATCGTTGGGGTTACCGTAGATGCCGCCAACAACGCCTTCCAGCCGCGGTGTGCTGTGCCCTTTGATCAAGCAGACCACGCAAATCAGCACCACGGAACAGGCCTGAATGAAAATGACCCGGCGCAATCGGTCGAAGGTCGTAACCAGAAGGAAAACCAGTATCCACGCGATGTAAATCTTGGAGAAATCCATTGTGCTGACGAGTGCGCCACCTCTCCAGATTGGCGACAAGAAGGCGCCGACATACATCAGCAGGATCATATTCAGCAGCAGCTTCGCTTCTGGCGGCCGGTCTTTATAGGTGCGCTTAGTTCTCCCCAGGCTATTGAACAACCCCCACATGCAAAGGATGGCGGTAATCTTCGCTAGAGGAAATATTGTCAGCCCGGGAATCCAGTCCTCCGGGCGCGCGCAGTACACCACGAAGAACGCGCTCAACCAAAAGAACGCGCTCTTGGTCGGATCGGCAGCCTGAACCGACATCGTCTTCCCGGCAATGCCACCGCTTCTACGTTCCCGTTGTTCCCAATCGCCACAAAGCCTCTTTCGATTCCTCAGTGCATTGCGCGCCCAGCGCCGGCCACTGCGTTACTCAATGGCGTTTTGCCCACTCGCATCGCCTCGTGCCCCACTCATCTCGTTCTCAACCAAGCTGCGGAATTTCCGCGCGGCCTCAACGAGCCCACACTGCCTTTTTCCCCGTCACAAAATTGATAAACGCCACCATGGCCGCCGAATTCAGCACCACAAACGTGCGAGCAGCGTCCGCGATGCGAGTGAGTGGGCCGACCTTGAATCCTCCCAGCGCCATCAGGCTGAGCGCATAAAACCCAAGCTGCGCCACGAGCGCCGCCCGGTAAAACGGCTGCGGCAGGAACATCGGCGAAATCAACAGCCCAATCAGCGCAAACGGCACCGCCAGCCGCGACAGCTTGTGGCTCACAAATTCGAACCGGATCGGGTTCTCACGGCCAAGCAGCCATGGCGCTAGCTGTAGCAACTGATAGTTCCCGCTCAGCGTTCGCACCTTCCGCGAGAACTCCCGCCCGTCCCCCAGATTCGGTGAGTCCCAGGCACGCGCCCGAGAGTCGAATACCACGCGCCCGCCCCGTCGAATCACTTGCATGGGCAACAGAACATCGTCCAGAATCGTGCCCTCTGGCAGCGGACCGGCCATCTCTCTGCGCGCACAATAAATCGCACCCGTTGCGCCTGCCACGGACCCGGATGCCGACTCCAGTTCCCGTATCTTCTTTTCCACGCGCCAATACATGCCCATGCCCTTGCCAAGCTCTCCGCTGGCCGGGTCGCCCAGCATCAGTTCTCCGCTGGCAGCGCCGACTTCGGCATCGGCGAAATTCTCCACTAGCAACCGCAGCGCGCCGCGCTCAATCTCCTGCCGCGCATCGGTAAAAAGCACCACTTCGCCACGAGCCGCCTGGATGGCATCGTTCAGCCCCGCCGCCTTGCCCCTCGACTCGTGTTTCATCATCGTCCGCACACGCCCATCGCCGCCATACCGCGCAAGCGCCGCTCCGGTCCCATCGTTCGAACCATCCGATACAACCACTACCTCCAGTTTCTCCGCCGGATAATCCAGCCCCAGCAGATTGTCCAGCTTCCGGGCAATCGTCGCTTCCTCGTTGCGCACAACCATCGCCACCGAAACCTCGGGTTCCGCAGCGCCCCGGCGCACCGGACGCGGCGACCACCGGCTCCGCAGCCACAGCCACAGCGGATAGCCGAGGTAGGAGTAGCCGACCAGCCCTGCCGAAATCCAGAACACCCATTTCATCTTCATTGCGCGCCCCGGCGCAGGATGACCGTCTTGATGGTCAAAAACATGATCATCAGATCCAGACCGATGGATGCGTTCTTCATGTAAAACAGGTCGTACTGTAGCTTTTCCCGCGCATCCGCCACCGTGCTGCCGTATTTATATTTGACCTGCGCCCATCCCGTCAGTCCCGGCCTCACCATGTGCCGCACGCCGTAATATGGAATTTCCTTCGACAGCCACTCCACAAACTCCGGCCGTTCCGGACGCGGCCCCACAAACGCCATATCTCCCTTCAGCACGCACCAGAGCTGGGGGATCTCGTCCAGCCGCGACGACCGCAGAAATCTTCCGACCCGCGTCACCCGCGGATCGTTGTCTCCCGCCCACTGCGGTCCGCTCGATGCCTCGGCGTCCTGGCGCATCGTACGGAATTTAACGACGTTAAAAACCCGCCCGCCCTTCCCCACGCGCGCTTGCGAATAAAAAATCGGCCCCTTGGAGTCCAGCTTGATCGCCAGCACAACAAAGGGAATCAATGGAAGCGAGAGAACCAGTCCAGTAAGCGAAATGAAGATGGAAAGCCAGCGCCGCGCAAAACGAAACACAGTACTGCGCCGGAATCCCTCCCCAAATACCATCCAGCTCGGGTTCAAGCTTCTCGACTTCGATCTTGCCCGATATTTTTTCCAGCCACGAGGTCGCTTCCTCGACCTTCACTCCCTGCATCCGCAAATCGAGCAGTTCCTGCATCGGAATCGTGCCGCGGCGGTCGGGCATGGCCACAATCACACGATGTACTTTCTGCTTGCTTGCCACCTCCATGAGGTGTTCCGCCACCGATTCCCTCGTGACGGCTCCTTCCATCTTCCCCGTCCAGCTGGCAACTTCCACTCCGATTTCCGGATTCTGCCGCAGCCCTTGCACCAACCGCTGCGCCCGCTCGCCCGTGCCCAGCACATACACGCGCTCGATCAGAATCGGCAACTGGATCAGCCACGAAAAGCCAATGCGCCACCCAAACAGCGCCACCGTGACGATCACCAGCCCGATCTCCGTCGAGCCGTTGCCCAGCACGTAGTCCGGCCGGAAGTAGGAAACCACGGCAAGTACGAACGCCAGCACCCCCGGCACCATCAGCAATCGGAAATACAGTTCTCCTTTGCTGATGATCCGCGACGTGTCGTACAGATCGAACCAGTACGAACCCAGCAGAACCAGCAGCGTGGCCACAATGATCTTCAGGTACCCGTGCTCGTACACGAGCACCAGATAGCTATCGTCCCAGTTGGCATACATCGCCCCCATGAGCAGAGAGGTCCCCACAATCAGGGCCTCTCCGATCAGAAGAATCAGAGTGCGAACTGGGTAATAGACATTGAAAAGCCGGATCAACTGGACCTCGGTCTTACTTCCGGTATGGGGTCAGATATGGGCTCACATAGGGGCTCATCGACGCGCCGTAGTAGTACCTCGCCTGCGAATGCCGTCCCATCGTGCCATTCAAAACCACACCCAGCAGCAGATTCTCGGGAAACTCTTCGCGCGCCCGCTTCGCCAGATCCGACGACGTCAACTCCGAACGCACAACCATGAGGACTCCATCGCAGTAGCCCGCAACCACCGTCGGGTCCGACACCGGAATCACCGGCGATGAATCGACAATAATCCAGTCGAAAAGCGGCTCTAAGCGCTGCAACAAGAGTTTCAGGCGGCCGTTGGCCAGCAACTCGGGAGCGCTCGGCATCACGCGTCCGGCCGGGATAAAAAACAGGTTCTCCATCTGCCCCCGCCGCATAATGGCGAATTCGTCGCATTCCCCGGCCAGATAGTCGGAAAGCCCCGGTGTCAGCGGCACACCGAAGTTGCTGTGCTGGCCCGGATTCCGCAGGTCGCCGTCGATCACGACCGCGCGCCTTCCGTGCTGCCGCACCAGCACCTGCCCCAGATTCGCCGCCACAAACGACTTCCCTTCCCGTGGCATGGCGCTCGTGACCAGAATCCGTTTCAGCGGCATCTTTTCGCGGATCTGGTAGAGCCGCGAGCGCAGCGTGCGAAATTCTTCCGTGCCCACGCGCGTTTCGTCGTCCTGGAAAAACAGCATGTGCGTCGGATCCGGCTTCCACTCCGTCTCCGGGCAGCGCGACAGCAGCGTCTCGAAGCTGAACGCGGCCCCCGCTCCCATCGCCGGCGCACTCCCGCCCTGCAGATTCGGCATCTCCATCGCGGCAGGATCGTGCGGTTGCAGCGAGGATTCGACATGCGTGCCCATGGCGGCGGCTCTTTCTTCTTCGGCACGTTTTAAAGCGTCATGGATGCGGCTCATAATTTCCTTTCCTTCCCAAGGTTCTTATTGTTCTGTCTGGCGCAGCTTGTCGGCGAGCGTCGCCAGAGTCCGCAACGCATCGACCAAATCGAATTTTTGTGGCGCAGCCGGAGCGGCCGGCGTCATCGCTCCCGCCAGTCCGTCGGCCAAATCGAAGTCCCGTGCCACCGATTCCACGATCTCCGCTGTAACCATCTTTTGCTGATCGACAAAGGCGCTGACCAGGCAGTGTTCGCACAGCAAATTAATCACTCGTGGAATGCCGGTCGAATACCGGAAGATCGCGGCCGCCGCTTCCTTGTCGAAGATCGCCTCGCCGTTCGATCCCGCAACCCGCAGCCGCTGCACGATATAGGACTTCGTTTCCTCCAGATTGAAGGCGTGCGTCTTCGCCCGCAGCGTCAGCCGCTGCCGCAACTGCCGCAACTGCGGCTGCTTCAGGCGCTGCTCCAGTTCCGGCTGTCCCACCAGCACGATCTGCAGCAGTTTTTCCGTGAAGGTCTCCAGATTCGTCATCATCCGGATTTCCTCCAGCACTTCATCGGAGAGATTCTGCGCCTCGTCGATGACCAGCACCGCCGTTTCGCCAGCGCGATAACGGTCCAGAAGCCAGCTGTACAGCCGCTGCAGCATCTGGCTCTTCGACTTCGTCTCGCATTGAATGCCGAAGTCCGTCATCATGTACTCCAGCAGTTGCATCACGTCCATCCGCGAGTTGAAAATAAACGCCGTCGCCACCTGCTGCACGCGCAGCCATTCCATCAGCTTGTTGATCAGCGTGGTCTTGCCCGTACCCACCTCGCCCGTCAGCAGCACAAAGCCTTTGCGGCTCTGGATGCCGTAGGTCAGGCAAGCGAGCGCTTCCTCCGTGTGCCGCGTCAGGTACAAAAAACGCGGGTCCGGATTCACGTTAAACGGATTGGCGCGAAGCCCAAAAAATTCCTTATACATACGCAGCCACTAGACCTCGACCTTCTCCTCTTCTTCCGGAGGCGCCGCGCTTCCCCAGAATCGACGCCGCCCGTTGCCATTCGGAGCCTCTTCTGCTTCCGTTCCCAGCCAGGGCACCGAAATCAGCATGGGCAAATCCATCACGGCCGCAATGTCCTTCTCCGTCCGGATCGAACGGTCGCTGAACTCGAGCAAAACCGCGATCAGAAGCCCCAGTCCAATCCCGCCCCCCAATCCGCCCGCCGCCGCCATCCAGCGCACCGGAAAACTTGGAGCGTCGGGCAGTTGCGCAGGCGTCAGAATCACCATCTGTTCGCCCTCCTGCTCGTTCTCCATGTTGTAAGCCTCGTCCGCCGAACTTTTCTTCGCCAGCAGATCCCGGTAGAAGTTCTGCGCATTGTCGTAATCACGCGTCAGTTCCCGGTACTGCTCTTCGATCGCCGGACTCATGGCCGTGCGCGCTTGATAGACGTTGATCTGTGCCTGCAGCTTTTTCTGATCCAGTGCCGCCTGTTCGATCACCGCCTTGTATTGATGAATCTGCAGACGAAGCTGCCGAATCTCCGGCGAGTCGTCGCCGGCCGTTGCACTGGAGCTGTCGCTCGCCGTGGCGGTGTTCATCTGCTTGTTCACTTCATTGAGCCGTGCCTGCACCTTCGCGATATCCGCCTTGGTCTTGATCACGTCTGGATGGTCGTCGGTATAGCGCGACTGCAACTGGATCAGCTGCGCCTGCAGTACCGTCAGTTGCGCCTCCAACGTCTGCGGGTTCGTCGACGACTGCGAGGTCCTCCAGGCAGCCAGTTGCTGCGCCAGCACGCTCTCGGCGTAGTTCTTGTCCTGCTGCGCCCGGTTCAGCGCCTGCGTGGTGGCATCGAGCTGTGAATTGAGCGACCCCAGCATCTTCATGTTGGTGTCCACGTCGGTCGGAAGCTGGCCCATATACTGCTTCTTGAAGGCCGCCAGCTTTGCATCCTGATCGTCGATCGCCCGCTTCGCGTCCTCCACCTGCCGGCCCAGGAAGTCGGTCGTACCCTTCGCAATATCGGCGCGCGAGCGCAGGTTCTCGTCCACCATCAGCGATGTGAGCGCGCTACAGATTTTCTGCGCCCGGCTGGGATCGCTGTTCGTATACCCGATGTAGAACCCAGGCAGCGACTCCTCGGCCGGCGAGGCCGTCTTCTTTTTGGCGCCGGGAGTTGTCGAGGCAGCCTGGCTGATCGAGGTAATGACCGGCGTCACCGTAATATTCGACCGAATATCCTCCATCAGTTTGCCTTCTTCGCCGGCCTTCACCAGCCCGAGGCTCTGAATGACCGGCCGCAGCCGGCTTGCGCTCAGCATCTGCTGCTGCAGCGTCGCGATGCGATCGGTGAAGTCGGCGGTGATGACCGGCACCACATAATTCGATGGCACCTTCTGCCCTTCCACCAGAATCATCGATTGCGACGTATATCGCGGCGGAAACAGGTACGACATCCCAAATCCCGCCAATGGCGCAACCAGCAGCGGGATCAGGATAATTTTCAGGCGCCGCCGCGCCATCGCCAGATAATCTTCCATCGTTAGTTCGCGATTTTCCGCCATATCTCCACCAATCTGGCCGCATCGTGGCAGCCAATAAAATCACTCAATCCGCGTCGCCTTGGGATGCCACTCCACCCCAACCGTAATTCGTTGCCGCTGCTCCCGCGTGCCGCAGCCAATCGTATTTGAAATGGACTGTGAGCAGGCCGCATCGCCGGTCAGGTCGAACGCAGTTTCGTTGAAAGTATAGGCGCCCAATACGTCGTACGTGCGGCCAATATGCTTCCGTAAAATGACTCCGGCAATTCCCTCGTTATCCGTGGTCACGTTAAAGAGCGACGACTGCAGGCGTTGATCTCTCGTATATCCAAGGTCTGCCAGCAACACGTAGGTTCGTCCCAGCGGCCGCCGGAATTGCGCCCGGGCCTGCTGTGTGCTCGCACCCGCAAAAATCCCCGATCCTTGTGAAGTGTATTTTTCCCAACTGACCGCCAGCGAGGAATGCTCGAACTGGTAACTCAAAATCGCCCGTCCACTGAACGACCAGCTCGGCGTGGTCAGACCGAACCTAACGTCCGTGTACTGCGGTCCCGCGCCCCCGATGAACCGCATCCTCCCGCTGATCGTGTGACTCCAGCGCAAGTTGAATACACTGTTGTAGATCTCGCCGCCCGTGTTGTAGGGAAAACGGAATAACTGGAAGGCATACACGCCGGCGATCTGGTCGTGCCGCGAGAGCATGTGACTGTAGCCCCCCTCGATCGTCGTCTGGTCGCTGTTGATCAGACACGTGGCCTGGGGATCGTTGCAGCAGTTCTGGGGGTTGGCGGAACTGCAATCTTGCGAGAAGTGCGCATTGCTGAATGCGCCGATAAGCGTCACCGCCGATCGCGGGCTGATGGCCTGCACCACGTCCCCGATCGCCGTGTTCGCCAGCCGCGGAATATTTCCCACCGCCTGGAACCCGCCCGTGCCGAAAGCGTGCGTGCCCGGCAAGCCGCCGCCGGCTTCGCCCGTCCCTAGTCCTCCCAGGGCAATACCCAATCCCGGCAGTCCTTCGCCGGTCTGGGCATCGAAAGCGCCGTCCGGTATATAGCTAAAAGAGTCGCGCAGTTCCAGATACCCGGTCCGCCAGCGTGTCACCCCTTCGACTCCCACCGCTTGCAGTTGTTTCACTTCATACTGCGGACTGCTTTGAAATGTACCTCCGCCCAGATACTCCAAAATCAAGTCGCTCTTGGGCCAGAACTTCTGCAAGTCAAGCGCTCCCAGCACATGCGAAACCGGTTCCACGTGAAATGTTCCCAGCCGGTTGTTCTCGTCGGTGTCCGCCGTTTCTCCCACCTGAATTGCGGGT
Organism: uncultured Acidobacteriaceae bacterium; assembly: GCA_963804075.1. Lineage (GTDB taxonomy): Bacteria > Acidobacteriota > Terriglobia > Terriglobales > Acidobacteriaceae > Acidiflorens. Next base: position 19,661 of record CAWDPB010000116.1, read on the forward strand.
GAAATAAAGCTCCGGCTCGCCACTTTGAGCTTCAGCCCCGGTTCGTCCAGCCCCGAAATCGGCGGATTGTCCGGATTCAGCACCGGCGCGCTCTGCCCGAACGCCGGCGCCGGCGCCGGCCCCTGCGGTGAATTATCCTGCGCCGCCGCCCATGCGCCGAAACCGAATATCAGAAGTCCTATACCAACTGCTTGCAGTTTGCCCATATTCGCCACTCAGCTCTCTTTGCTACGGAACTACAATCGTGTCTCCCGGCTGCAGCGTGTAGTTCTGGTCCATGGCGTCACCCTTGACCAGCCTGCGGTAATTCACGGGGAGCTTCTCCTGCTTTCCGTTTTGCGAACGCAGAACGTAGATCCGCTTCGTATTCGCGAACTGGCTGATCCCCGCCGCGGACAAAGCCTGCAAAACCGTCATGTGCGGCAACATCGGCATCGCCCCGCTCCGCGAAACCTCTCCCACCATGTAAACCCGCTTGCTGTTGATTGCCGTGACCACCACCGTCACGCGCGGATCGGCCAAAAACTTTCTCAGCTTCTCCGTGATCGAATCCGCCAGCTGTATTGGTGTCATGCCTGCCGCCTGCACGTCGCCAAGCAGCGGCAGCGAGATCTTGCCATCGGGACGCACTGGCAGCGTCGCCGTCAGGTCGGCTTCCTTCCACACGTTAATGCTAAGCCCATCGTCGGGCCCGATGACGTAATCCGGCCCCGCCACCGGCATCGCATCTTTCTTTTCACCCACTGCTGGGACACTCTTGTCCGCCGCGCCATTCGCCGGTGCGGCGACCGCGGCACCCCTGTCCGTGACGGCCGGTTGTGTCGGCGGATTCTGCGCCCACACCATGCCTCCCAGCAGCACCGTTGCCGCCGCTTTCCATATCGATTTCATGGCTTCTCCTCGCTAGGGACTTCTCTCTTTTTTTTCACCGCTCTAAGCACCGTATCCTTCGCATCCGATCTGCTTCAACTTGTAGAGCAACGCCTTGTAACTGATCTGTAATTCCTCCGCCGCCCTTCGCCGGTTCCACCGCGTCCGTGCCAGAGCCTGCAGGATCAGCTCCCGCTCCGCTTCCCGCGAAGCCGCCCGTGCCGCATTCTTCAGCGAAACTTTTTCGCCATTCGCCGGTTCCCCGCGCCGCAACAGCGAACGGAGTCCGCCCATGGCAAGCCCTTCATTCCCCAACGCCACAATCGCGCGGGTCGCATCCTTCAGTTCCCGAATGTTGCCCGGCCAGTGGTACTCCAGAAAAAAATTCTGCGTCTCATTGCTGAGAACTGGCACACCTTGCCTGAACTCCTGCGCGAACGCCGAAAGAAACCAGTCCCGCAAAACCGGAATATCCTCTTTCCGCTGCCGCAGCGGCGGCAACCGCAAACATACCGCGCTGATCAGATAGTAGAGGTCCTCGAGCACCTTCCGCGACCGAACTTCCGGTTCCAGTTCGCTGGAGGTTCCGAAAATGTAACGGGGTACCCGGCTCCGCTCCCCGTCTTTCGCGCTGATCTGCCGCAACACTTCTTTCTGTGCCGCTCGCGAAAGGTCTCCAACTTCCTGGAGATAGACCGTACCGCCCCGGCCATCCCACGCCGCCAGCGCTTTTTCGCCCGCCTCACGGCCCTGCAAAATCTGGAACGGTTCCGGAGCGCGCCCCGAAAGACCGTGGATGCGCGCGGCCGCCGCCGCTTTCCCCGCCCCATGCTCGGCCAAAACCAGCACCGGAACGTCATTCTGCGACAATTCCCGCAGCACAGCTTCCACGGCACGCATTCCCGCGCTCACACTTTCCACCCATACTTTCCCCCTGCCATTCGGCGCAGGAGTATCGGGCGACGTCTCGTGGGGCGTATGAAGATCCATGCTATATCCATTCCGAGGCGCAGGGGAACGCTGCTCGGGCAAAGGTTGCTCTTTCCTAAAGCACACCAATTGCCAACTGGGGGAAAATAGCCGGCTACGATGAGCGGTCTACAATCTTATTTTTCAACAGCTTACACTCGGCAAGCGTGTTGGCATGCGGTTTCTACGTTAGCACACCATCACTAGTTGGGAAAACTTTTTCCCATATTCGCCATTACTTTTGGGACTTCTTTGCCCTCCGCTCCTCACTCCAAGGGCAAAGGTAGCATCCGCCGCGGCAAACCTTTCCCTTACCCTCTCCATCGGGCTAAGGGGATTTCACACCCCAGGTTCTCTCTTGGGCGCGGCTTCCTACTGAAAAGATGTCTAAACTTCACTCCAAAAACGGTGTGACTGAACCATCCACTCACGACCGGACATCACCCTTTATTGCTTTGCGCGAATCTTACCTTTCGCATATCCTCAGCGTAAGCGCATATTATGGGGGATTCCGTCGATATAGCCCAGCTTCCCGCGGCCCGCGGAAGTTCCGCTCCGTCCTTCTGGCCTCATCTGGACGGCTGGCTCCTGCTTGCTTTGCTCATTGCGCTCTATCACTCCATCTTCTATCGCCTCGGGTTGCAATGGATGAACGATCCGAATTTTTCCCATGGCTTCTTTGTGCCGGCGTTTGCTATCTTCGTCCTTTGTCAAGACCGCGGCCGGCTGAGAATTACACCGATTTCCCCGTCGTGGTCGGGTCTGCCTCTCGTTTTTTTTGCGCTCGTCATGCTCGTTTTCGGAGTGCTCGGCGCCGAGTTATTTACCTCGCGCGCGTCTTTCCTGGTACTGATCGCTGGCCTTATCGTTCTGTTCCGCGGCTGGGCACTTTTTCGAGCTGTGCTCTTTCCGTGGGCGTTTTCGTTCTTGATGATCCCACTCCCGGCCCTCATTCTTCAGCGCTTTACATTCCCGCTCCAGATCTTCGCCTCGCGGCTCGCTGCCCTGTGCTTGCAGGCCGTCGGCATTCCCGTCCTTCGCGAAGGCAACGTCATTGTGCTCGCCTCCCTGTCGCTCGAGGTCGCCGAGGCATGCAGCGGAATCCGCTCTCTGGTTTCGCTCGTCACCCTAGCCATCATCTACGGCTACGTGGTTGAGCGGCGCAACTGGGTCCGCGTTCTGCTCGCATGCTCGGCCGTACCCATCGCCGTGATCGCCAACGTCTTCCGCATCTTCGGTACTGGCTTGCTCGGCCAGCTCTGGGACCCCGACAAAGCCCAGGGGTTTTTCCACGAATTTCAGGGATGGCTGGTTTTCGTGGTCTCGCTCCTGCTGCTTTTTGCCTTCCATCGCCTCGTTAATTGGATCTGGAAGCCAGCTCCTTCCACCAACCGCCCGGTGCCCGCTGCCGCAGTTACTCCTTCGGTTCCTCGTTCGCCCACTCGTAGCTGGTCGGCTCGCTTCGTCGTGACCGCGGTCCTCATGCTTGCCACCGCCTACGCTCTTCAAGCCCATTCGCAAGACGAGGTTCTGCCTCCGCGGCCAGCACTCGCCTCTATGCCCACGCAGTTCGCCAATTGGGCTGGCACCGACGACCCGCTCGATCAGGAGACATTGGACGTTCTGGGGCCGGGCGAGTTCCTCATGCGCACCTATGAGGATGCGAACCAGGCGCAACCCTGGATCAATCTTTTCGTCGCCTATTTCCCCACACAGCGAACAGGCGATACCATCCACTCGCCGAGTCATTGCCTGCCGGGAGCAGGTTGGGTTCCCACCGACCGCCAGGTCATCACTCTTACAGCGCCCGATGGATCTTCCTTCCCTGTGAATCGCTATGTGGTTTCAAAGGCGGGAGAACGCGAACTGGTTCTTTACTGGTTTCAGGCGCATGGCCGCGAAGTCGCTAGTGAGTACTCCGCCAAGTATTACCTGATCGCCGACTCCGTACGCATGCACCGCAGCGACGGCGCGCTCATCCGGCTTATGACTCCAATGTTCGAGCACGAATCGCCGGAGGCCGCCCAGGCCAGAATGATGCAACTTGGCAACCAGTTCCTTCCCTTTCTCGATCGCTCCATTCCCCGTTAAACACATTGTCGATTCCGCAGTGAACGAGCGGGAAGAAGTAGGAGCGGCGCACGGCAAGAGGGCAGTCTTTACAGGCAATTCGCAGGCAAAATGCCTACTTTAGTAGAGGGGTGCGAAGGTGGACTTTTGATGGGTACGAAAGTAGACAAAAAGGCCTAAAACTCTTGTCGGGTTTCGGTGGGTTTTATGATATATGGAAACTCGTTTATGCTCGTGGGTCACAGTTGGTGTTTAAAGGAATCGATGTCAAGCTGGTTTTCTGATTTTGAGGAGCATTCCGGCCTTTCTTTCCCACAATGAAACTCCGCGGCCTCCGTGTTGAGTAACTACTTTCGTGGAATCGCGCATTGCGAAAGCGAGAACAATACGGGGTTGGATAGGTTGCGTCTGGAGGACGTTGCCAGTGGGTACTGGACGCCGCCTCTCAAACGGTCGAGTGGCTAGGTCAAAGGTCCCTCGACTTCGCTCGGGATTTCGCCTCGCGGCTCATGACGCCGCGAGAACGCCTCAAGTTCGAGTCCGTCGTCCTCCGCGCGGCTGCTCGGCATAGAAACTTGGCGGTATAATCAAAGTGCTTGAGAGGTGGCGTACCAACTGGTAACGCATCCTGCCCCGCCTGACCAGCGGGGCTTTTGAATTTTGTAGTTCGTGAGTTGACCGAAGGAAGCTGCTCCTCTACGCTGATAACAGTTTCGCAGACGTGTTCAAGCCCCGCGCTCGCGTGGGGCTTTTTGGTCTTATGGGGATGACGACGGCTATGCCATGCAACAAGAAGAGAATATCGGCGCGCAAGAAGAAGGCATCGCCGCTGGATGTGAAGGGCGTGAAGTTTAGGGTGTCGGCTGCGGATCTGGTTGTGATTGTGCGCAAGGGGCGGGAGCCGGGATCGATGGCGTCAGGAAGTTACTCCCGAGCAGCTTTCGTGGATTCCCACTCACCGCAAAATGCGCGATGAGTGGGGCACCCGCGATTGTGCGCGAGGGGCGGGACTGGGATAGACGGCGTCAGGAAGTTGCTTCCATCGAGTCTCATGGAATCCCATTCATCGCTAAGGGCGCGATGAGCGGAGCGGTCGGTGCCTTACGCCGCTCCCTGCCATATCTGCCACGATTCCTGGGGGGCGGCCTCAGCCGCCATCTTCCGTACCCGCGCGATTGCGGCTGTATCGTAATCGTAGCCCTGGCATAGGTCGTGACGGTTGCGTGGCCTCGCGGCCAGTTTGTCAGCGAACAACACCCCATTTAGCCCTTCGGATTCTGCGCTGAGGATGGGCCATCCCTTCTTCTTCATCTCCGCGTTGGTGTATGTGTGCTCGAATGGCAGCTCGTACGCGCCGGATGGCTTGACTGCAAAAACCGGGAAGCCTGGAACCCCCACGATTTGCACGTAAACGCGTCTGTCAGTTCCTTCGGTCGTGAAAGGTGTTGCGACGAGGCCGCGCACGCTTTTCAGCAGGGACACGATCCTCGACACATATGGATTCATTTGGTCTCCTGTAGCTGGCCCTACGGCGGGATTAATTGCCTTTTCAGGCGTATACAGCTCTAGTTCCCATTCGGCGAGCGGTTTGGTTCCGGCGAGAACTTTGGCGGCGGTGACCCAAGCGCGATAATCTCCCTCGGTGCCTCTGGTCCACTGGCGTCCACACCCGCGGGGCAAATGCTTGTTCAGTTTCTTAATCATTCCATCGTCAAAAGGGCAGTGGGGCGGCATGGTTATCCGCCCTTCGCACCACAGAAACTTCAAGTAGACGTTCAACGCTTTGTGCGCCACTCCGAAGCGAAGGCCGCCGCCCTTAAGGCACTCTGCACAACCCGCAGAGATGTTTTTCGCTAGCGCACGGATGTTGTTGATGTGTTCCTCTTCATCGACAGGCACCGAGTAGGCAGCCGCCAGCTTCCGTAATTGAGCTATTAGGGCGCGCCCCAGAATTTCGCTCTTGTCCTTCGGTCCACCTTCTTTTTTGTACGTACCGCTGTGACCAAGGGCGGCGCCTATGGCGTTAGACAGAAATACTTCGTCGAGAAACAACCACTTCCGGTCGGCGGGCATGGCTGGGATTATACGCCGCTGGCTGTTTTAGTCGGCCCAATCTGATTGCAGATCCCTCGCTCCGCCCGGGATGGCGACTCATTGAAGAGCGCCACGGACGTATAATCAGGGGCCACAATGGGTGCACGATGCCGAACGAAGCGCAAAGAAAGACCTACAACTTTATCCGAGCCGAGATCGCCCGCCTGCGCGGGCCAAAATCTTACAGAGAGCTCTCGCTAGACCGGGTATCGGAACTCACTGATGCCAAAGACCGGGCGCTCTTCCATGTAAGCGATGCGCCTGTGTTCATCGAGAACTCGGGCGAGATAGTTTCGGGTAAAACAAAAGACGACGCCGGACTTCCCGACTGCCCCCGATACGCCGATCGTTTGCTCAAATGGCCGGTCCCCCCGTCATGTCTGCGCGCTGGTGACCTCTTGCCCGCAATTGCGGCGGATTTGCTAAAGGAAGACAGCCCGCATAAGCTCTTCCTGGACATTAACTCACACACACCCGAGTCGTTTGTATCGTACCTGCAGACGGGTATCCCCCTCCGAAGGGAGCTCCCATTTCCAATCGCAATTGTGTCTCGAAAGATGGGTAACGAAGCCAATGGAATGAGGAGCTTCTTTCTACTCCTTGACCTCTTCGAGGTCTTGACTCGCTTCATCGTGCTTGTACAGATTGCAGACTGTATGAGGGGCTCCCAAAAAAAAGAGCTGATCGACAAGAATCTAGGGCTAAAAGACTTGCGCAACGCGACGCTGGGCACTTGGGTCGGCCTATTTAAGTCACTCCGTCGATTTCCGCCCGACGATCCCTTTCTCAGAGAGATCAAAGTGCAAGACGAAATTGAAGACCGAGGGGAAATCGAGTGGCTGAAGAAAACGCTGCAGCACTTCTTGGATCTAAGAAACGATTCCGACCACGGTATCACCCAAGGCGAGGCCCACTATAAATCGGCCTTTGAGCAAAACATTGGGAAAATGGAGGAGTTGCTTCACACCGTGACGAGGCGTTTCCTGAACAATTATTGGCTTATTAAGCCCATCTCCATAGTGCATGGAGGCGGTGACAACATATATTCAGCCTGGGTGCTGATGGGCGGCAATCCGAGCTTTGACAAACGGTACCTTCGCTCGCAAAGGCCCCTCACAGTAGGCCGGGTCTACTATCTGAATGAGAAGCGTGAGGTTTTGGACCTCGATCCATACATAATTGTCGAGGTGTGTAACAAGTGTGACCGCGAGGAATTGCTTTTGTTCGACCAACTTGACTGGGACAAAGGGAAGGATGTTATTAACTATTTGGGATATGAGAGCTGCCCAAAGCAGCACAAGCCATCAAAAGAATACGTGAACAGGCTGCCGCAAGCGTTAAGAGCTGCAAATCAATAAGGAACGCTTTTTTCGGGGTGCCCTTTTCATCATTGATTCCCACAAGGACGAGTCAGCAAGAAGCAGATTCCTCACTCCGTTCGGAATGACAACTTTTCAATGGATACTTACCGTTTCAACGTAATCTTCACTGACTCTTCGACGCATACTTACTAGCAGTCTGCTGAAAAAGTAATTCTGACGCGGAAAAACTCGCCTCGGGCGCTAAAGCGCCACATACTTTTGGCGACTTAACGGCACGACTAAAAGTCGTGCCGTTCCCGTTCGTGCCCGCCTTCAGAGTTTTTCGGCAAACTGCTAGCTCTTCAGCCATACCTACTGAAGAGGAGTTCTTAACTAAGAGCGGAGAACTGAGAGCGGGCGGAGAACTGGGAACTGGCAATTGGGAACTCGCAACTGGATTTCTCAGCCGTGCATACGGAGTATTCGCCATGCGGCCGGTTTCGGGCGTCGGCGAACGCTGCTGGCAGGAATGTAACGAGGTCGGTGGCGACCAGCGAGCGCCTCTCCTACGGCCTGGGCAGCTAAGTCGCCCGCCAGCCCATGAAGGTAGACCGCTAGCGCCGCCGCCTCTAGCACGTGCTTCGGATGTTGCGCGATCAACCCGGACCATGCCGGTCAAGACGTCGCCGGTGTCTCCCGTGGCCATTCGGGATTGCCTGTGGAATTCACCCACACCGTGCCATCGGGCGCGGCGATCAGGGTGCGATGGCCTTTGAGGACGACAATCAATTTGTGCTCACGCGAAACTTTCCGAGCCACTTCCACGCGGTTGGCTTGAATCTCCGCGATGGTCATTCCCGTCAGGCGAGCCATCTCGCCGGGATGCGGCGTGATCACGATGTTCGACCCTCGCCGTTCAGCTCGCCGGCCACACCTTCAAAAGCGTTCAAGCCATCGGCGTCGAGGACATGGCGACGTTCGCCGGAACGACTCCCGACTTAAGGAAAGACCGCACCAGATGGGAGGTTTCGGGTTTCGGGAAATGCCTGGACCAATCGCGACGACGGTCTTTCGTTCGGCGAGCGCAATGACGACTCAAGGGCGCGCATGCCGATCGCTCCTTCGCCGGTTTCGGCGAGCGGCTCGGTCATCAGTTCGGGATGAAAACCGGCAACGGTCGCGAGCACGGACTTCGGCGTTGCCACGGTGGAAAGGCCAGCGCCTGCGCGCAGAGCGGAGAATCCGGCCATGGCGGCCGCTCCTGCTTTGCCCAGCGATCCGCCGACGGCGAGCACATGTCCATAGCTGCCTTTGTTGCTCTCACGCGGGCGCGGCTGAAGCAGAGCCGAAAAATCCGCCGGCGTACTGACATGAAGGCCAAGCTCGGAAGTGATCGCCTCCGGAGGAGAGCCGATGGGTGCAATCACAGTCGGGCCGCTTGTGAGCGCGGCAAAGATGTGCGCGGGGCGCGGCGCGGTGAAAGTCACCACAGCATTGGCGCGGGCAACAATTCCCTGCTGCGGTTGTGTGGCGTCAGCATCGGCTCCGGAAGGAATATCCACGGCGACGACGGAGCGGCGCTACGATTCATCTTCGCGATGGCGGCGGCATAGAGTGCGCTGACGGGCGGGCGGAAGCCGGTGCCGAGAACGGCATCGACCAAGACATCCGAGGCGAAGATTTCAGAGGCGCTGGGCGAATCGAGTTCTGCTGCGTCGCGCACGACGAGCAGATTGCGGAAAAAGTCGTTTTTTGGGCTGGCAGTCCCCCAGCGGCTCGAAGCCGCTGGTAATTCGACGCCATTAGCGGCACGAGTCGAACTCGTGCCCTTCCCGTCCGTGCTCAATTCGGGAGTTTTTCCGCAGCCTGCCAGGGGCGCGACGTTCGCTTCGGCGGATGTCATTCTTTCAGACGTCGTTCTTTCGAACATGACTGCGGCATCGCCGCGGAGTTCTGCCGGATCGGCGAGCAGCAAAACGCGTACGGCGCGTCCCGCTTCAGCCAGCTTGCGCGCGGCCACAAAGCCATCGCCGCCGTTGTTGCCCTTGCCGCAGACAATGCCGATGCGCTCGGCTTGCGGATATTCGGCGATGACAAAACGCGCGACTGCGGAGCCGGCGTTCTCCATCAAGGTGAGCGAAGGGACTCCGAAGCGCTCGGAGGTGGCGCGATCGATGGCGCGCATTTCAGTGGCGCTGACGATTTTCATAAACTAATGCCCTTTTGTGCGGGCGCCAAAAACCGCCCCCAAGCGCTGACGCGCGACCTTATTTCAGCGGCTTGGCGGCACGAGTGGAAGAGGTTGCGGATCCGGCGATAGTCTCACCTCAGAGGCTAAAGCCAGCGCTGAAAACCAACCCGTTATCGCAGCGGTGAACCGCTGCGCCACCCAAAATCAACCGCGAAAGCGTGTTTTTCCGCAACCTCTGGAACTCGTGCCCTTCCCAAAACCGAGGTGAATCGCGTTTTTCCGCAGCCTGTTAGGGATCACATTACAATGGAACTCGCTGGTGCGCATTTCCGTGGCGCTGACGATTTTCATACGTTACTTTTCCGTCGGACACTCATCCACAGCAAGTACCCGCCATAAAGGATCGCAAAGCATATGGCGGTGTTCACAGCGATAAGCGTCACGAGCGCCAAGTAGAGGTAGCGCAAATCATAATCCCCAACCATTCTGCCTATCGTGTCCACGACCCACGCACCTGGAGTTCGCATCTGTCGAGAAGCAACAAATGCCACGGCCAATGAAGATCCGCCAAACCAGGCGATCAATCGTGAGCGCTTCATGGCTGCGATCCTGCGGTCAGCTCGAGCTCGCGCAGTTGCTGTGGCTCGCCCATGGCGATGAGGAAGTCTCCCGCCTCGATGCGGTCGTCGGGCGCGGGATTGAAACGCATACCGGCGTCGCGCTTGATGGCGAGAATGATCACGCCGCGATCCTGGCGAATGCGCGAGGTCTCAATCGTCTTTCCGGCAAATACGCTTCCGGGATGAATCGGCACTTCCTCGATTTCAAGATCCATGCCGAGATGGGTGGTCGCGGCATCCAGAAAGCTGACCACATGAGGCCGCAGAAACGATTGCGCGATGCGCTGCCCGGCAAAGACGTAGGGCGAGACGACGGAATCGGCACCGGCTTTGAGCAGATGCTTCTCGGCCATTTCTTCGCTGGCGCGCGCCATGATCCGGAGATTGGGGTTGAGGCTGCGCGCGGTCAGCACGATGTAGAGATTGGTGGCATCGGTGGTAGTAGCGGCGACGAGGCCGCGCGCCGATTCAATGTGCGCATCCCGCAGCGTCTGTTCCTGGGTGGCGTCGCCGATCAGCATGAGCCAGTTTTCAGCGGCGAACTTCTGGGCCTTGGCTTCATTGCTTTCGATGATGACAAACGGAGCGGGACGGCGCGCCAGTTCACGCGCCACGCTGCGGCCCACGCGTCCGGCGCCGCACAATATGTAGTGGTCCGTCAGACGGCCGATCTCGCGCTCCATGCGCCGCCTTCCAAAGAAGCTTTGCAGCTCGAATTCTAGCAAAGCCTGGGTTAGCGAGCCGATCGCCAGAAACAACAGCGAAACGCCGCCGAGGATAATGACAACGTTGAACACGCGTCCCGCATGCGATAGCGGATGCACTTCCTGATAGCCGATCGTGGTCAGCGTGGTGACGACCATGTAGAAGCCATCGAACCAGGGCCATCCTTCGATGTAATGGAAACCCGCGGTGCCGAGCGCGACCACGAAAAGCAGGCAGCGACTACAAGTTTGACATTGCGTAATGTCTTCATCGGTCCGTGTTTGGGAGAGGGGCGGTCCATTGACTTCCGACAGGCGAGTATAGCGCTGGCTGAAGCAGGTGTGCCGTGAGTAACGTTGTGCCGCTCATGCTGCCGTTGTTACGATTCCAAGATGCAGGTATCGAGCACGCTATGAGGCTCTCGGTTGTAATGCCGGTATACAACGAACGCGCCACGCTGCGCGAGGTCGTCGCCAAGGTGTTGTCGGTGCCGATCGAGATCGAACTGCTTTGCGTGGACGACGGATCAAGCGATGGCTCGCGCGACATTCTGGCGGACCTCGCCAGCGAGTATCCGCAGATGCGAGTGTTCCTTCAGCCGCACAATATGGGCAAAGGCGCCGCTCTGCGGCGTGGCATTCAGGAAGCGACCGGCGATTTTGTGATCGTTCAGGACGCCGATCTGGAATACGATCCGGGCGAATACCCGCAAATCCTGGAACCATTGCTCCAAGGGAAGGCAGATGTTGTCTACGGCTCGCGCTTCCTGGGAGGAGGACCACATCGCGTTCTCTACTTCTGGCATTCGGTTGGCAACCGGTTTTTGACGTTGCTTTCCAACTGCCTGACGAACGTCAACCTCTCCGACATGGAGACGTGCTATAAGGCCTTCCGGCGGGAAGTGATTCAATCGATTCCGATTGAAGAGGACCGTTTCGGCTTTGAGCCTGAGATCACGTTGAAAGTTGCGCGCCGCAATCTCCGAATTTACGAGGTCGGGATCAGCTATTGGGGACGGACTTACGAGGAGGGCAAGAAGATCGGATGGAAGGACGGCGTGCGCGCGCTTTATTGCCTGCTGAAATACTCCCTGAAAGAACCAAAGGCTGGAATCGCCGTGTTGCCGGCAACTCCAGCCTCCAATAAATCTCCAGCGCAAAGGTGAAGAGCGCGCCGCGCTCTTTGCTTAGTGCTGCCCCTTCTGCTTTAACCGCCCCTTATAGGGATCGGGCGTTGGACGGCTCCCGCCGCTTTTCTGCGCGCCTGTTGCCTTGAAATTGATCTTGGAAGACTTATCATGCTCTTTTGGCACCGCCACGGCTGTCTTTTTAGAACTCGCCTTATTATTTCCCTTGGACGGCTCGCGTTCTATGTTATGCAGATTCTTGGCAGACGCCGGGGCCCCAGGGGCTGGACCACTGGCTGACGACTTCTTGGCGTCGTTGTTCACCTTGAATTCGCTGGTAGGCCTAGCCTTGAGAGGCTTGGCAGAACTCGCAGTGTTTTTCTGAGCCCAAGCCGCCGAACCGACCGCCAGAACCATCGCCAGCAACATAAGCCGAAATCGCATTATTCTCTCCGTGAACGCTAATACGCAATCGTCAGGAATGCACGTCCCATCCTTCATTCTAACCCGGACCACGGGAAAAAGACTCGGCCAAAACTGGAGGCTATGTTACCCCTGCCACGCGGTAAGGGCGCGAGGTTCAGCTGATTGAACAAAGCCACTGATTTTTCCCCAGCGACCGACGACCGAAGGAATAAAGCCTCGGTTCTCAATCAACTTGAATTTCTTCTTTCGATCCAGATATTATGGGGCGCCTCAGCTTAAGAAAGCCGTTATCAATAACTTGCACCCTTTTGCGAGAAAGCGGGAGGCGTGTGATCGGCGCGCTGAGGTGTGACAGCCAGGACCGGATTTTCTCCCGTCGGCGATTCAACGGAAGTTAGACAATTCAAGGGCCAATCTCGAAATATGCGATTGCTTTGGTAGTGTTGCACGCTACAATTGCCGGAAATAAAAATCGGCTTCTGAACAACTCGACTCCCCCATGCCGCGTTTCACTTTGACCAGGACGCTCGCCAAAAGGTCGCCCCGACCAAGGGAACTCGCCCTCTTGTCTTCGGTAGGGTGCCTCATTCTGCTCACCAGTTGCCAAGGGCTTTCGCCGGCGAGCAGTAGTAATTCCAGCACTGATATGGCGGTCTCCAGCAGCAGTTTGAATTTTGGCGCGGTCTCTGTCGGCAGCAGCAAGACCATGCAGGAGACCTTGTCGAATCCTTCAGCGTCTGCGATCACCGTCTCCCAGGCGAGCACTAGCGGGGCCGGCTTCTCCCTCAAAGGACTGACGCTGCCAGTGAGCCTCGCGCCGAATCAACAGGTATCGTTTTCGGTCATCCTGGCTCCGACTCAGGCGGGCACGGCCTCGGGATCGCTCAGCATCGTGTCCAACGCGGCAAACTCTCCCCTTGGGGTCCCGCTGTCGGGTACAGTTTCGGCAGCGGGATCACTGACGGCGAATCCTTCGAGCCTCGCGTTCGGCGAAGTTCAGGTGGGAAACACGGCAAACATCTCTGAGACCTTGACGAATACGGGAGGGGTTTCAGTTACTATTTCGCAGGCGAATGTAACGAATGGGTCATTTTCGATCAGTGGATTGAACCTGCCGGTTACGCTTGATCCGAACCAAAGCGTAACGTTGACTGCCATCTTTGCCCCGGCCAGCACAGGTTCCGCCAGCGGAACGCTCACGATCGCTTCGGACGCCTCAAATGGAAGTCTGAATATCGCACTTTCAGGAACGGGAACGGCGGCGACTCAGCTTTCGATTTCTCCGACCAGCCTGGATTTTGGAACGGTGAGTGTGGGGTCCAGTTCAGGGTTGAGTGCCAGCCTGAACGCCACCGGCGGGGCTGTTACCGTCTCTGCGGCCTCCACCAATAGCAGCGAGTTTGTCTTGTCCGGAATCGGTTTTCCGTTGACGATCGATGCCGGTCAATCCGCGCCTTTTACAGTAACGTTTACCCCGAATGCTTCCGGAAGCGCTAGTGCAAAACTCCGGTTCGTAAGCGACGCGTCGAACTCGCCTTCGGACCAATCCCTGAGCGGCACCGGACAAGTGCAGTCCCACTCGGTCGCGCTCTCATGGAACGCGGCGCAGGACGCGGTCAGCTATAACGTCTATCGCAAGCTTTCCACAGACAATAACTACACGCAGGTTGCCACAGGTCTAACCGGAACCACGTACACGGATAGCTCTGCCGCGGCCGGCAACACGTATGACTATGCCGTCACTGCGGTAAATGCGGACAATCAAGAGAGCGGATATTCCAACATAGCGAGGGCCACAATCCCGAGTAACTGACGGGCATCGAGGCGGCATTCAGAGCCTATCGGGTACGCATTCCCCAGCGGCTCTAAAGAGGCTGCGGAAAAGGTCGGCTGAGGTCGGCTGACACGCTCAAAACAACCACTGGGGCTAAAGCCCAACTGAATCAAAGTGGCTTACGCGGCCCTGAAGGGCCGCTCTTCCACGGTCGTACCGACGTTCCTAACGGCCTATCGGAGCGCTTGCTGTTCGCAGAAGCGCATGAAGTAACCTGACCGATCAGGGAATTTTGGCTTGAATACTCTCTGAAAGCCGACTTTCCCGCCCCGACCGATCCATCGTAGTGACGGCGTAAAAATAAGTTTGCCCACTTCTCACCAGCCGATCTTCAAACGGGGGCCCGGCTACGTGCGATGCAATCCTCGTGAAGTTGCCCTCGGCCTTCGTCCGGCGATACACGCTATACCCAACAATGGATATCCCTGCCGCGGGTTTGGGCGCCTGCCACATCAACGTGACGCTATGCGAGCTCTGAGGTTTGGAGCGGCATGCGACGCCGATCGTCAGGAGGACCAACAACCCTAAGAGCGCTTCTGCCCGGCGCACGTTCATCCCGCAAGTTTATCCCGGTTATTTGATGCGGTGAGTGTCAGATCATGGGCAGGTAAGCGACGAGCTGCGCGGTTACGGCAGCCAAAAGGCCACGGGTTTTCCGGTTACGCCGCACAAACATTACATATTGACTAGACCGTTTGGGTTAGGTTACTATGGTTACGCACCATTAGGAATTCGCTCGACGAGCAATCGTCTCCCTCCTCTGCGAAACCAAGCATCATGAGCTCACTTCGGGGGTATCCGCAATGACGAGAATGCACCGAAATTTACTTCTGGCGGCTTCCCTGCTTCTCTGCCTCACAGCCTCATCGTTCGGTTATGTGGGCAAGGCTTGCAGCCTTACGGACCGGGGCTGCCAGCGGACGGAAAGCGTACCGGAAGGTGGTTCGACGGTCATGTACCTGGCGGCTGCCGGTTTGGTCTGCGCTGGAGCGTTGTCGTTCCGGCGCCGTTCCAAGAAGGAGCATTTGTCGTAGCCTGGCATCCAAAGCTCGACGCCGGTGTGCGCACCAGAAACACGCAGACGCCCAGCTCGTTCACTTCTTTACAGCGCGCCTGGGATAAGCCTGGGGGGTTGGAGCTAATTCTCGCGAAGCCGGCCTACGCTCTCGCCGAAGGGACAACCTCACTTCGCCTGAACAGCCATAGGGGGATGGCGACACACGCGATAGCGATTGTCAGGAACAATATCCCGCCCTGCCGGTGAAGATTTCCATTCAGATATTCGGGATCGACGCGGGTTGCCAGCTGGACGATCACGAAAATTCGCAGGCCATTCTTCGCAATCGACATTGGAATCGCGATCAGCACAAGCAAGAGCTTCCGCCACCACGAGTGCAAAAACAGGTGCCCCAAAACCATCGTGGTGACGATCAGCACCATGCTGGACCGAATGCTGCTGCACTCGCGCGCCACTTCAATGTGCAGTCCGGGCAGCGATAGAAGAACGCCTTCCTGCGCAACCGGAACCCGAGCCAATTCGAATAACCAGCGCGCTGCCGATGCCGAACCGTTTTGCAGGCCTACAATGACGCCGTTAAGCAAGAAATCCGGAAGCGGGATCAGCCAGAAAAGAAAGCACAGGGGAAAGACAAGCGCGCGGAATGCGGAGACGCCGTAGCAAAAAAGCACCGATGCGATCCACCAGGTCACGACAGCCAGCATGCCGATGGCAAGCCGTACATCGGGCGGCCCAAGAGCAGCCGTCCAGCGGCTAAGGCAGCCGATCGCCAGCGCCCCACTCAAAAGAAAAAGCCCGCCGAGCCGGCTGGGCTCAATTGCGGGCTGTGCTGTTTTCAAGTCGAACCAGGCAAGCGCCAGGCTGAAAGGAATAATCAGGATAATGTGGGTATAGGCTTCGTTGGCGAAGGCAAGCCCGGCGGTCTGCGCCAGGGGAGTCCACCAAACGACGGCCGAGAATACGACCAGCAGAGCGAACTCGACATTTCTTCGCGTGACAATCCTCACTTTTGGATTGTCACTTCGCCGCGAAAAGGCCTCAAGTAACGCTGGTACTCATGTCGGCGCCGCACATCCTCCCTGTCCAGGTTCACGCGCAGATGCGGTTTGCCGCCGCGTTTCGATTTGCGGGTCAATCGGGAGCGTGATACGTCGCAATGGCCACACCGCGGCGTTTGACTGCAATCGCGGATCGGAAGCCTTCTGCCGCATGCAGGTCGGTCAAGGACCACTCCAACCCGGCGCTTGCGTCTCCTCCAATTTCCTCAACGCGCGGCGCGATATCCGGATGAACCGACACCGAGAAATTTGCGAGCGGAAAGGCCAACCCATCGCCCATGGCCTTCAGAAACGATTCCTTGCGGGCCCAGCAGGCGTAGAAGGCAACCAGTCCAAGCGAATGCTGGAAGGCGCGCAGTGTCTCCCGTTCACGGGTGGAAAAAAATCGCTCCGCCAAATCAGCGGTGTTTACATCCTCGCGTACCGCCTCGATGTCGATCCCAAGATCCTCCGGGCCGCCCACTGCGATGAGGGCCAAGTCTCCGGAATGCGAGACGTTGAAGCGCAGGCCGTTTGGATTCTGCCCGGCGGCAACTTCGGGCTTGCCGCGTGGAGTATAGGTAAATTGGACGTTCGAAGCCGGAATGTTCAAGTAAGCGCTTAGCAAGCGGCGCAGAGTCGTCCGGCAACGAACGAATCGGACGCGGTCTCTTTCAAAGTGAAAGCGCGCGGCACGGCTCATCTCATCCAGAGACAGCACATTTTGTTCCGGGCTCAACATCGCCGTGGCGGATCTTCCCGTATCCGGGTCATCCAGGCGAAGGCGCCAGACATCGACGCGGCCGGCGCAGAAGTCGGGCTTTTCGGGCCCTTTGGCCCAGACTTGTGGTCCGCCGCAACTCAATGCCATTGCTTTCGCGCCCATAGAAGTTTGTCGAAGCGTCCCGATTGACCGAAGCCAAGTGGGCAAC
Source organism: uncultured Acidobacteriaceae bacterium (assembly GCA_963804075.1). Lineage (GTDB taxonomy): Bacteria > Acidobacteriota > Terriglobia > Terriglobales > Acidobacteriaceae > Acidiflorens. The sequence goes on from CAWDPB010000116.1 coordinate 36,854, forward strand.
GGGTGGCCCATAGCCTTCGGTTTTGACTATCAGTCCACACCTTACTGGGTGCTCCACAAGTTACCTAGGTGCCATACGCACCATTGGCCCCGTCCTCGGTGGCTGAATTCACCTTTGGCATCTTTCACCTTAAGGACACTCCCTGCAAACTGAGGGTGTTATGCGACCTCCCCAGATAATTGCTCATTCTCTACCCGTATGTCCATTTAGGAATGCTGTTATTACCTTAGTAATCCTGATGGCTTTCATATCCTTCACAACCCAAACAAGCACAGCTCAACTCGCCAACTGGCCCACCGCGCTTCACTTTGGAGAAGTTGCAATGGGCCAGACAGAAACTCAACTGACTACCTTAACCAACACTACCCAGCAGAGCATCACGATTACAGGAATCGGCGTAGCCAACGCCGAGTTCAGTGTGGCTCCAGTGAACATGCCGATTATTCTCGGCGCCGGCCAAAGCGTCGATGTCGGGATAATTTTCTCGCCCACGGCAACAGGATGGGTTGGCGGAGCTATCAGTTTTGTGACCGACCCGCCGAACAATAACATCGTCGTCCATGCTATGGGGACGGGAGTAACCAGTGCAGCGCTGACTGCGAGCCCAGCCAGCCTATCGTTCGGCCAGGTTGGAGTGGGAAGCAGCGTGACCACGGCAGTCACGCTCACGAATACTCGTGGCTGGGGAGTGGCGGTCTTCGGTCTACAGACGCTAGGCGGGGCCTTTTCGGTTACGGGGCCAGCAGCGCCGTTTACGTTGGGAAAAGGACAGAGTGTGACATTGAACGTCACCTTCACGCCGCCGAGCGCGGGGCTGACCTATGGCAGCCTTTCGGTAATGGGGCCAGAACTGGTCCTACCGTTGACCGGCTCGGGGGCCACCACAACGGTGGGACAGCTGGTTGTCAATCCCGGCACTCTGAATTTTGGCAACGTAGTCGTGGGGGCCACGGGAACGGCATCTGCAACGTTGACTGCCAGCGGAGGAAGCGTCACTATCTCTTCGGCAGGCAGCAGCAGCGCTCAGTTCGAACTGCCGGGAACATCGTTCCCGCTGACAATTTCCTCCGGGCAGAGCATATCGGTCAATGTGGCATTCAGTCCGCAGAGCAGCGGAACCACGTCTGCGCTGCTCTCCTTTGCAAGCAACGCGACTAACTCCACGGCAACGGCATCCTTGGAAGGCACAGGCACCATGCCCTCGGTAAGTCTCTCATGGAGTCCGACGGGGGATGCGGTCGGATACAACTTATACCGTTGTGTGTCGGCAACGTGCTCTTATACCAAGGTAAATACCAGCCTAGATCCAGACGTTACGTTCACCGACTCGAATGTAACTCCGGGGGAAACCTACTCGTACGTGGCCACATCTGTGACTTCCGGTGGGCAAGAAAGCGGCTACTCCACGCCGGTACAAGTTGCGGTCCCGTAGACGCGCTTACACGATGGCAGGCCGGCGTCAAGGAAGTTTGGGCGGTGGGTTGATGGACCAAGACCCACCGCTCTTAGCTTGCCTACCTTGGCTTGCCTCCCTTGGCTTGCCTAAGGAATCTTTGCCGCGGCGAGCGCACGCAACGCCGAAACCGCGCTGATCAAGAACAGCATCACGCTGGCTTCAAAGAGGTTCCGTTTGGGCAAATTGACGTTGCCGAGCAAGGCCGCTCCCAGCCCAAAGTGTGCGAAGGCTCCGCACAGCGCAAACAGCCAGCCCGCATAATAGGTGATTTTCGAGATCAAGCAGAGACGGCTAGAGCTATCCATGGCTCATCCTCCCAGGTCTTAAGAGTGCAGGCAAGACGGTAAAGCCTTTAAGAAATAGCACTGCTAGATAACCGCTGCAGCTTGCGGAGAAACAATCATTGCGGGCGCCAAAAGCCGCCATCAGGCGCTGAAGCGCGAGTCCACTTTCAGCGGCTTGGCGGCACGAGTGGAAGAGGTTGCGGAAAAAGTCGTCTGACACACTCAAAACGACCACTGGGGCTAAAGCCCCAACTGAATCAAAGCGACTGACGCGGCCCTGAAGGGCCGCTCTTCCACGGTTGTACCGACGTTTCCGACTTTTTCCGCAACCTCTGGAACTCGTGCCCTTCCCAAAACCGCTGTGAATCGAGTTCTTCCGCAACCTGCTAAGAAATAGCACTGCTTGATAACTGTTTATCCAACCATTCAATAGCAAGCCGTCGGCTCATCTACGGCTCCCGCCTACCTGGTTATAATCTCAGCGATACGCTCGCCGGCATGGCCGTCCCAAAGAGGAGGCACAATTCCCTTCTTCCCATCTCCACTTAGGATCTTTGAGAGTTCCGACTGAAGTTTCTTTTGCATCACGGCCCACCAAAACATTTGTTCCGTGCGTGACGGTGATCGGACGCTCTGTATTCTCGCGCATGGTTAGACATGGTACACCGAGATAAGTCGTTTCCTCCTGGATTCCGCCCGAATCGGTAATCACCACGGTTGAACGCGTTTGCAATGCCAGAAAGTCAACGTAAGGAAGAGGATCGAGGATTTGGAGCTGGTTCGCATTCAGCCCGAACTCGGCAATCCGCTGACGGGTGCGCGGGTGGGCGGGAAAGACGACGGAGAGGTCGCGGTTTACCTCAAGCAGGGCCTCCAGAAGTCCCTTTAGCGTTGCGCCATCGTCGACATTTGCGGGACGGTGCAAGGTGACCAAAGCAAATCTGGCTGGTAAACCGTTCTGCGGGATCTTCCGCGCCTCCGGCAACAAACGTACCAGCGAATCAATCATCACGTTGCCTACGCGAAAAATCTTGCCCGCGGCCGCTCCCTCTTTCCGCAGATTGTCGTCTCCATCTTCCGAGGGAGTAAAAAGCAAGTCGGCGAGTTGGTCAGTTACCAGGCGGTTGATTTCCTCCGGCATTGTCCGGTCGAACGAGCGCAGCCCGGCTTCCACATGGCCTACACACACTCCCAGTTTGGCGCACACTAATGCCGCCGCGACGGTCGAATTGACATCGCCATAGACCAAAACGAGGTCCGGCTTGCATTCGAGGACGACCGGCTCGAAGCGAACCATGATCTCCGATGTCTGTTTGGCATGACTGCCGGAGCCAACGGCGAGATTGACGTCGGGTGCGGGGATGCTGAGCTGCTGGAAGAAGACATCCGACATTTTCACGTCGTAGTGCTGACCGGTGTGAACGAGTGTTTGCGTAACATTTGCGCGGTCCCGCAATGCTCCGAACACTGGAGCGAGCTTCATGAAATTGGGACGAGCGCCAACGACGTGGACGATTTTCATCATGTTTCCTGACGTATAAGAGGATTCTTGCGCGGCCTCAATCGGAGGAAAAAGCGCGTTTATGGGGTGACTGCCTGGCGGGCCGCTGAAAACGCATTTTCTCGACCGAAGTACGACCTCGGCGGCTAAAGCCGAGACTGAAAATAGCGCAGTTATCGCAGCGCTGAAAGCGCTGCGCCACCCAAAATCAACACCGGGTCGAGTCTTCCAGCAGCCTGCTATGGTTCGACGTAACTTCCATTTCCCAGGCAGAAGTGGCTGTTCGTGATCTTGTTATAGAACCGCAGGACTTTAAGAAACAAGGAAGCTTCCACCGGCGCCGCGAAATAGCCCGTCTTCAGCCGGATCCATGCGATGGGGAAAAACAACTTATTCACCAAGAAAACGATTGGCCGAATCTTGCCTGAGCGCACCAACCGATAGAACTTAGGATCCGCTAGCGGGAGATAGAAATTCGCAAACCGTTCGAGCTGCCACTCGATACCGGAAGGCGCCCAGGGCGCTTTGAATCGTCTGAGTGTATGTTTCGCCCAGCCGGCCAGCGCCGACGGAGGACGAAAGCCCTTTTCCTTCGCTCTCTCGTAAAGGCGGGTACCGGGATACGGCGTAAACAGGAAAATGCTGGCCCGTAATGAGCGATGCGCGAGTTTTGCGCGGCTGAGCATGTCAATGGTCATCTTCAGGTCGCGGCCCGAGTCGGTTGGCAAGCAGACCATCGTCGAAAAGCGCGGAAGAATTCCGTTCCGGGTGAGCATTTCGACGAAGCGCAGGTTCTCTTCGACGGTCGCCCGCTTGTTCATGATGTCGAGCGCTTCCTGATCGCCGGATTCGGCTCCGATGTAAATCTGCTGACAGCCAGATTCTGCGAAAAGCCGCACGTCATCGTCGGTATAGGCTTTGGTGAAGATATGCGCGTGTGCGCTGGTCTCCCATTTTACATTCAGCTTGGCATCGATCATGGCGCGCGCAAGCTCACGCGCAAATTGGGGCCGCACGAAGAAGTTGTCGTCCTCGAAGAGCAGGCTGTCGACGCCGACTTGCTCTTTCAGAAAGCGGAGTTCATCGATAATTTGTCCGACATTCTTGTGATACCAGCGCCGCTGATAGATCTCCCCGATACAACAAAAACTACAATCCAGAGGGCACCCATGCGTGGCGAAATAGCCGATAAAGCGCTCGGGCAGACGGCTCTTGTTGAGATATTTTGTCAGATCGAGACGGGCGAGATCGATGGGTGGAAAAGCGTCGATGCCTTCCACGGGCGTCGGCGGATTGACGGTTACCTGTCCTCCGTGCTTCGAGCCGAGACCGCGAATATGGGAGGGATCCTCGCCGTCCAGCAAACAGTTTACCAATTCGCGCAGCGGCCGCTCGCCCTGACCCACGACAACGTAGTCGATATAGTCTTCACCAAGCGTCTGCTCCGGGAGCAGGGTCGCATGCCATCCACCCCAGACCACGGGTGCGCTGCAGAGTTCGCGAACTTTTTTCGAGAAGGCGATCCCGCCGTTGATTTGTTCGCCAGTTAGCGAACTCACTCCCGCCAGCAGGAGCCGGCCGCACTTGGACTCCAAAATCGACGTGTAATCGGGTTGCTGCTGTTCATCGAGGAGAATCACTTCCAGGTCGAGATCGCGCAGCATGCGATCGAGATACAGCAAAGAGTAAGGAACACGGAATTGCGATACGTCGCCCGGCGTGGGATTTGGGAAAAACAGGATGACGATATTCTTCCTGCGTTCGCTTTCACACGAAGCGTGACTTGCGAAGCTCCCGATGGACGGCGAGGCCGGTTCCTGCGATGTGGAATGCATGGCGGTATCAGTTTCCTTTGCGGCTTATCCCTTTACCCGCTCATTTGCGGCAATCGGCACTTCGCGTGTGAAGCCGTGGACTGGCTGTCCGAAGAGGCCAGAGCCTTCCAGATGCGCCCGGCAACCGGCAATCTTCCAAGCCAATCATAGCGTGCCTGCAAAACAAAGAACCATGCGCCAAGGATGGTGCCCGTCGTGTTCGCCAGCCAATCCATGCTGTCGGAGATGCGCATGGGGATGAAGTACTGCAGAATCTCAATTGTAAGGCTCAAAAGACAGCCGAATAAGACTGAATACCAAAACGCCCGCTGACGCGGGATAGATCCTGAAAACCATGCCGCAAGCAGAAATCCAAGCGGGATAAACGCAATTACGTTATTGAAAATATCCTCGATAGCGGAAGAACCCTCATAAGATCTTTCCAGAAAGGCCGCAGAAAAGCTGGGTACAAGATCGTATAAGCGTCGGGAATATATAAATCGGGTTGGCTCGAAGAACCCAGATTGTGTACGTATCTTCCCCGCTCCGCCGGGAAAAAGGTAAAGAGCGTCGCCCCCCATCTTGGTTAGAGATACCCAATCGCCGGCCACCCAAGCGTCATAGTGCCGAGCGACGTCTTCGGCTGGAAGTTCGGACCCGTAGACGGCGATTCCCTGGAGCAATCCAGACCAACTGTTGTTTCCCACGGGAGAGTTCGCGACAACCATTCTGCCGACAAGGTCGTCCGCGCTGAGGCCGTAATCCGCTCGCGTGTTCGCCAGCTTGCCATCCACGTAGACCCTGGTTTCGTGCGCGCCTGCCGTAATCGTCAGTAAAACCGGCTTGCCTTCGCGAAACACGTGG
>CAWDPB010000117.1:0-40586 GCA_963804075.1 uncultured Acidobacteriaceae bacterium
ATCTAGCCGCTCTCGGGAGTCTTGCACATCTGCCCCGCCCGCTGCCGCCGCTAGCGCATACATGTGGCGCGCTTTCTCTGGCTGGCCTTGTTTTTCGTAGACTTGGCCCAGCCGATTTGCCACCGTCCCCGACTGGCTCAGCAGCCACGCTGAATTCAAAAACTGCATCGCGGCCAGGTTTTCACCCTTCAGATATTTTGCCCAGCCCATGCGCGCCCACGCCAACGCGACCAATCGCATCGCCGAAAACGCCGAGGGGCCGAGCCGGTCAAATTCGCCGGAATCGAATTGGCCTCCGATGTCGTAGAGCACCTGCTGCGCGTCGTTTTCCGTTTGTGTTGGATCGATGTCGCTCTTCAGTGCAGATGCATACATATCCGGCCCTGCGTCTCCGCCAGCGCTGCCAGTCAGGCCTTTCATCAATTCCTGCGCCTTGGCCGTTTCGCCCAGCTTCGCATATACCTGCGCCAGCGCGAGCTTGGTTTCAGGATCGTCGGGAGGAATCGCCACCGCCGCTTCCAACTCCGCACGCGCGTCGGTGTCTCGGCCCATTTGCGCCAGCAGCAAGCCGAGATCCTTGTGCGCATTTTTTTCGTAGGGCGCAATCTCCAACTGCTTACGATAGGCCGCGGCCGCTTCTTCGTTCTTACCTGCCTGCTGAAGCTCGAGTCCCAGCTCAAGATTTGCGAGCTTATGGTTCGGATCCAGTTCGATCTGCTTGCGGAAAGCGCCGATGGCGTCGGCGTGATTGTTGGCACCGGCGTACGCGCGGCCCAGGTCAAACCATGCATCTTTCAGATTTTGCGTCGCCGTCCGCTGCGCGCTTTAGCAAATCGATTGCGCCGCGATAGTCTTTACTCTCAAGGGCTTTTACTCCAGCGGTGTGGAGCTCGGTGGGCGTGCCTTCCATTTTAGCGGCTGCATCGGTCGCACTGCCCGAAGGAGCCAGAATGGTGGCCGACAACAACTGGTCTGTATCGCCGAGCGTTACATTGCGGAACGATTCATAATCCGCGCGGCGCGCGGCGGGCAACTCATTCACTTTTACGTTGAGTTTGCGATCGCCTTCCAGCACTCCCAGCTTCGACTTAGAAACGGTGAACGTATAAGAAGACGAGTATTCGCCGTAGTCGCGCGATATCTTCACAGGCAACGGAGTGTGCACGGAGTAGTTCGCGGGAAACTCAAGATGGACCTTATAGTCGGCATCGCCCGCCGGCCCGATGTCGATCGGATCGGTGCTTTTCGCGGACGCGCGCACGGGCGGAACTCCCAGCGGGGGGATGGCGCGGAAATCCACGCTCGCCGAAGGGACGACGAAATAGCGGCTTATATGCAGGTGATATTTCAGGTGAAACGGTTTCGACGTGTCCTCTAGGGGATCGAGTTGCACGTGATCGATATCGCCGTGCAAACCCCACTGCGCGGAAACGGCCTTGGTCAGGTCGTCCCATTTGGCCTGCGGCACTCGCCGGTAACCCGCGCGCATAGGCCAATCGCGGTCTCCCTGGGCAGTGAATTCCAGAGTCGCATCGAGCGCGCCGAACTCCGTGAACTTGCCATCGAGCACGAAATGGGCGAACGTCTTGACCGGAGAGCCGGCGGGAGTGGTGCGCAGGCCGCCCTCGGCATCGTCTGACGCGACTACCGCCCGCTTGTTGCGCAGCTGATAAAGAATCAGGCCGTAAGGCGTCACTTCCTGCGTGGAGTCGAGCCACGTCCAGGTATTGCCGACATGCGCCAGCGTGAACACGTGATCGAACTGCGCCGGCGAAGGCACATCCTCATCCAGTTGGCGCGAACTGTCGATGAGCACGGGATAACTTTGAATGCCTTCCACTTTCAGCATGGCGGCCAGCAGGGTGTGCTTGTCCTTGCAGTCGCCGTAGCCGCTTTCGAGCACTTCGGAGGCGGCATGGGGCTGGAAGCGACCCACTCCCAGCGAAATGCTGACGTAGCGAATGTCGAGCGCCACAAAGTCGTATAAACGGCGCGCCTTTTCTTCCGGAGTATTCGCGCCTTTTGTTAGCTCATCCGCTTTCTTGCGCACGCGGTCGTCGATTGTCATGCGCTCGCCTTGCAGCTTCGCGTACCAGTCGGCGATTTGCTTCCAATCGGTGAAGGTGGTGAGCTGCACATCCGGACCAGCATCCTCATCTTCTTCGTCTTTTTCCTTGTTCTTATCGCGGTCCGGTTCAATCCCTTTCACAACCCAGGTGTAAACGCGGCGGTCGCCGGTATCCTGAATCTCCGGCGAGCGCTTCGGCGTTTTCAGCTTGATTTCGCGGGCTTTGGGAACGTCGATCTCCAGCCGGTCTTCGTTCACGACTGCACCTTTGGGGAATGTGTGTTCGTACCAGAAATTTCCCGCAGCGAGTGGCGTGACAATGTGCGTCACCGTGCGGTATTCGAGTGTGTCTCCCGGCCTTAGACCGGCAACGGAAATGTGGCGCTGGCGGTAATCGCTGTACATTGGCGCTTCCCTTAACACGTCGGGAGCGAAGTCTTGCGCCGTCGCTTCCGGCGTGACAATCACCTGGCCGTCGGGCTTGCGAACGCGGACATATTCCACATCCAACTTTTCCGTCGCGGAGGAATAACCAAATACGAGTTGGCCGAATTCCTCGACGCCGGCCTGGCTCTGAATGTGTATGACTGCCTCGGCTTCTTTGACGCCCGTGCCGTCGTTCTCAAAACGCACGCGGTTGAGAATCCGCTCGAAGATCGCGGCTTCCTGCGCATGATCGTTTTTGGAAGGGGAAGAAACCTGCGGTGCAGCGTTCGCGATTCCGCTCACAAATCCGTTGGCAATCCAAAGAGAAATTAGGAAGGTTAGAAGCAGACGAAGGGCAACGCACCGCCGACAAGACATATTCAGCTTCTTTTACGCTGTGGCCGACGTAAAATCAAACGGAGCTTCAATGATTTAGCTGGAAGTCACGGAAGAGCGGCTTTTTCAGCGGCTGGGGGCGGGTATGAAAAGCGCAGAAAAATAGAGAGTCCCGAGGTGATGTTAGACTCATTCCTCTCGGCCAGTAGCTCGCGTTTAGACCCTTGCTGACCTTATTCTCACAACTCCCTTGCGGGTGCATTGTAAGCCGATCTTGCTCGGGCTCCGGGCTCACCGCCAACCGGATAAATCAGTCCAACGCCTCGGGACTCTATCCTGCCTTCGACAGATGCTCTTGTTCGTCTCGACCAGCGCTTAGCTATAGACCCTTGCTTGCCCTCCCCGACTCGCCTCGCGGCTATCGGAGTGACTTCGCTTGAGCCCCGGACGCTGCACCAACCGGAAAAACTTCAGAACGTGTCAAAGAACGATTATGGTTTTACTCTTCTTATTTTTTACGTCAATGAAATTCCCCAGCGTTTAAGTCGTCATTTATCAATCGAGTGCAGCCCGTGCACAGGCGGGTGTAACGGAAAGTGTGCAGTAACCGCGTTAGTGTCGGGAATCTCCAGTGTTTATGCGGTATTTTCGCTACTATTGCGAAGCAAAGTCCATCGACGCCCGACTCGGCACACAAGAGCGGTTCTGTGCAAAACTGACACTTGACCTTGTAAATCCTGATCACGCAGGGACAGCCGCACTCGGCTATCCAATCGTGCGAAGCGCGATGCCGTCGCTGATATACCATAACGTTCGTGACTCCGCTGCTCGACGTCCGGAACCTGAGCGTGCAGTTTTCGCAGTCTGGTGTGGCGCGGGCGACCTCGCCCGCGAAAACTGTTTGGGCCGTTCGCGATCTCAGCTTCTCGATCAATCCTGGCGAAGTCCTCGGACTGGTTGGCGAATCCGGCTCGGGGAAATCGCTTACGTCGCTGGCGATCATGGGACTGCTTCCTCCCGCGGCCACCATCTCCGGAGCGATCACGTTTCAGAACGGCGCAGATCAGGCGATGAATCTGACAACGCTTGATCCGGAGCAACTTCGCCGCCTACGCGGGTCGCGCATCGCCATGATCTTTCAGGAGCCGATGACCGCGCTCAATCCGGTCATGCGCGTGGGCGATCAGATCGCCGAAGCCGTGCTGGCGCACCAGCGAGTCTCAAAATCCGAGGCCTGGAGCCGCGCCGTCGAAGGCATGCGCGATGTTGCGATTCCTGAGCCCGAGAGCCGCGCGCGCAGCTATCCGCACCAGCTCTCTGGGGGCATGCGCCAGCGCGTGATGATCGCGATGGCCATCGTGAACCGGCCGCAGTTGCTCATTGCCGACGAGCCGACCACGGCGCTCGACGTCACCATTCAGCAGCAGATCCTCGATTTGCTCAACGACCTGCGCCAGAAATTTTCGCTCTCCATGCTCTTCATCTCGCACGATCTGGCCGTTGTGTCGCATGTCGCGGACCGGGTCGCGGTGATGTATGCCGGAAGCCTGGTGGAACTTGCGCCGAAAGCGGACATTTTCGCCACGCCAGCGCACCCCTATACGCAGGGCCTGCTGCGAGCGATCCCGACTCTAACCACCAGCCGCGATCGACCGCTCACTACCATCGACGGCACGGTTCCGCCGATCATGGCGCTGCCACCGGGATGTCTGTTCGAACCACGCTGTCCGCATCGGATCCCCACGTGCGCGGCAGCGCTTCCGGCGCTGGTGGAAGTCGCTCCGGGACACTTCGCGCGCTGCCCGGTCGTGAACCTGAAATCGTCGGCCCCTGCGACCTAGGTTAGTCCGGCGTGATCTTTCCGCTTAGCCATCAAGAGAGGGAACTTAATTCATAAGCTATCTTGGTATCAACAAGGGTATGGACTACCAGAACGCTCAGATCGCGGAGATTTATGATCTCGTTAACCCACATGCGCAGGATACCGACTTCTACCTTTCCCTTGCCGCACCGCCCCCATGTAGTGTTCTCGACCTGGGTTGCGGTACCGGAACGCTCTGCTGTGCCCTGACCGAAGAGGGTCATCGGATAACGGGGGTTGATCCAGCGGCGGCGATGCTGGCTGTGGCCAGAAGTAAACCGCACGCGGAACAGGTTGAATGGGTCCAGTCGTCGGCGCAAGACTACAAGGCTGACCGGCGCTTCGACCTGATCGTCATGACCGGACATGCTTTCCAAGTATTGCTTACTGATGCCGACACGATGGCTGTTTTCGAGACCATGCGATGCCATCTCAAGGAGAACGGCAAAGTTGCATTTGAGACTCGCAATCCGTCCCTGGATTGGGCTGGCGAGTGGGCGGCGCGGCCGCCTTTGGTCCGCATGTTGCCCAAGGGACAACTGCTCGAGACATTTAAGATCATTGGCAAGGAGGGCGAATTTATCTCGTTCAAGACATCCTATAGCTTTCGACACGCGACGTTGATCACAAACAGTACGCTGCGGTTTCCATCGCGAAAGCACGTAGAGGCCCTGATCGCCCGTTCGGGACTAGTGGTCCGCGAGGTGTTCGGAGACTGGGAAGGTAGTCCATTCGAGGCCAAGCGCTCGCGCGAAATCATCTTTATCGTGGAAATTGCAAATTGATCCGCCTTCGGCTTGTCCTTTGAGCCTGAATTCCAGAATTGGTATCCGATTGGCGTCCGATCACGTGATTCACGTTATAATCCTCGTCTTGCCGTGCGCATCCTTCTGCTCAGCGATATTCACAGTAATCTTGAGGCGCTCGACGCCTGCGTGGCCGCCGCGCCGGCCCACGACCTGGTTGTCAATCTGGGAGACACGGTTGGTTATGGCGGTAATCCGAACGAGGTGATCGCCCGCGTCAAGCCGCTCGCAAGCGTGTTTGTGCGCGGCAACCACGACAAGGCCGTCGGTGGACTCATGAATCTGGAGGAGTTTAATCCCGTCGCGGGCCTGGCCACGATCTGGACGCGAGAACAGCTTACAGACGAAAATCTGCAATGGCTGCGTTCGTTGCCGCAAGGGCCGGTACAACTACCGGAACTTCCGGGCGTCCAGTTCGTGCACGGCTCCTCGCTCGACGAGGATGAATACACCGTCAGCGTCAAGGACGCGATCGCTCCGCTGATCACCGACCCAGTGCCCATCACATTCTTCGGCCACACACACCTTCAGGGCGGATTCAGTCTGCATGGAGAGATTGGCGAGGGTTACCGTCCGGGCTATCGCACGGTAGGCCAACTCGAGTCCTCCGACTGGCCTCTGCGCAAGGACTACCGTTATCTCATCAATCCGGGATCGGTGGGCCAGCCGCGCGACGGGGACTGGCGCTCCGCGTTTGCCGTGTTCGATAGCGATGTGTGGATCGTCAGCTTTTACCGTGTGCCCTATAACGTGCGCACGGCACAGGAGAAGATATTGGCCGCGAAGCTGCCGCCGCGGCTCGCGACCCGGCTGGCTGCGGGGCGATAGCGGCGGAGACAGAGCAATACGAGAAGCTGTCTGAATTTCTGCACAGTGGCTTCGAAACCAGTGCGAACACGCATTGCGTCCCGATTCCTGTAAACTCTTTTCCATGTCCGTCATCTCCGCCCACACCGCCCACGTTGACGGCGGAGCCAGAGGCAATCCCGGGCCCGCCGGTTATGGGGCAGTTATCCAGGATCCCCAGGGCAAAAAGGTCGCCGAGTTAAGCGAATACCTGGGCCACCACACCAACAATTATGCGGAATACCAGGGTCTGCTGGGCGTGCTGCGCTACGCCATTGAGCACGGGATTATGGCTCTACACGTAGTCAGCGATTCGGAACTGATGGTCCGGCAGATGAACGGCATCTACAAGGTAAAGAACCCCGATCTGCGCAAGCTCTACGAGGAAGCGCGGCAGCTTGTGCGGCAGTTGGAGCACTTCGAGATTCGCCACGCCCTGCGCGAGCACAACCAGACCGCGGACCGGCTGGCAAATTTGGCGATGGATAAGGGAAAGCCAACGGCAGTGTGAGTGTCTACAGACCGGCTTCTTGAGGACTGACTTCGGCGGAGCCGACTTCTTCAATCCTACATCTATAATCTAAGTTTTTCCGAGCTAAGCCCGCGTCTTCTTTGCGGCCGTCGTCTTTACCTTGACGGTTTCCCACGGGCGTTTTGGCCGCTCGACTACGGGTTCGTCACGATCCTTGATGCGGTCATACTGGTAGGATTCGCTGACCGTCCCGAGCGATTCATTGTAAAGACTGGGCAGACCGAGTGCTTCTTTCATTTCTTCGGCGAAATCGTGCAGAGCTTTCAGGTGATCGGCTGTGGCCGGCACTTCGGTCTTTGTGGTTTTAAGAAATTGCTGATAGCCGCGGTTCACCAGCTTTGAAATCTCGCCCCCGATCAGGTATCCGGGATAGGCAAAGATCTTGACGCCGCCATCGCCGTTCTTCTGGATCGCCGCCGAGCAGTTGTATTTCTTGAGAAAAACCCGCCCTTCGGTGCCGGGCGCTTCGATCAGATCAAAACCATGTTCGCGCAGCCAGGCAACCGCATCTTCGTAGGTCCGTTGTTCCACTTTCGCAGTCATTATGACAATCCACTCCGTTTTACGAACTTATCCGTTCACGAACTTAGATGCCGCTCAACTCTCCCGGGCGCTGGCCAGAAACCTTGCACCAAATTCTTGCGCCACGAATCAAAAAGCGAAACACAGTGGAAAGAGTTCGCGGTATGCCTTCACTGTTGCAACGCTAGTATAGATATACCTTTTCCGAATTACTGGCACATTACTGTAGTCACGGCGTTTGAGTTCCCCATGAATACAGCCGATTCCGGTCTTCCGATTCACCAGGCGGCCTTTGCCGATGCAGCGAGGGACCGCGCGGGTAAAACTGTGCTTGCCCGCATCGGCAACACACCGCTGTTGCGGCTCGATACGCTCGTGCCTGATCTTCCCGGCGTTGAATTACTGGGAAAAGCCGAGTGGTACAACCCCGGTGGATCGATTAAGGACCGCGCCGCCGCGAACATTGTCTGCGAAGCCCAGCGCGCCGGAAAACTCGGCGCCGGAAAAATTCTGCTCGACTCGACCAGCGGCAACACCGGCATCGCATACGCCATGCTCGGCGCCGCTCTCGGATTTCCGGTCACGCTCTGCGTGCCCGAGAATGTCTCCGATGAACGAAAACGCATTCTACAGGCTTATGGCGCGAATATCATCTATACCGATCCGGGGGAAGGCTCCGATGGCGCGATCAAGATTGCGCGCCAGCTCGCCGAGCGCCATCCCGATCTTTATTTCTATGCCGATCAATACTCCAATGACGCCAACTGGCGTGCGCATTATTTGACCACGGCAAACGAAATCTGGAGGCAGACCGAGGGCCGCGTCACGCACTTCGTTGCCATGCTCGGAACAACCGGGACTTTTGTCGGCACAACGCGCCGGCTAAAAGAACTCAACCCGCACGTGCGCTGCATCTCGCTGCAACCCGATTCGCCGTTTCACGGCATTGAAGGCGCGAAGCATCTGCCGACGGCGATTGTGCCGCATATTTACGACGCTTCGCTTGCCGATCAGAATGTCGAAATATCGACCGAAGCGGCACATGCCATGGCCCGGCGGCTGGCGCGCGAACACGGATTGCTGGTTGGAGTCTCGGCGGCGGCCGCCGTGGTGGGAAGTCTGCAGATCGCCGAGGGCCTGAAGAAGGGTCAGCCGGCAACGATTGTCACAGTGCTTTGCGATTCCGGCGACAAGTATTTGAGTGAGAGATTCTGGAGTGAGGGATGAGTACGAGGTTAGAGGTCAGAGGTCGGGTTGCAGAGGTAAAATCTCTCGATCGCAATGTCCGCCGTCGGCGGAAGGGTTCACTTCTGCAATCGGACCTCTAACCTCTGCCCTTCCTCTGACCTTGCCATGCTGAAAATTTCCCAATCCGCCTACGATTCCATTCGCCAGCACGGGGAGCAGACTTATCCGCATGAGTGCTGTGGCGTGCTGCTTGGACGTTGCGACGACGATGGCGCCAAAATCGTGACTCGCGCCGAGCCGTGCGGCAACACCCGCGTGGATTCGGCGCACAACCGGTATCAGATCGATCCGAAAGAACTGGTCCGCATCCAGCGGGAAGGCCGCGAGCGAGGCGAAGACATCGTCGGCTTTTATCATTCGCATCCGGATCATCCGGCGCAGTGGTCAGCCACGGATTTGGCAGAGGCGCACTGGATCGGCTGCTCGTATGTGATCACGAGCGTCATGCAGGGCAAAGCGGCTGCGACGAACGCTTTCGAACTTGCGGGCACGGACGAGAGCGACAAGAAATTTATAGACGAGACGATAGAAGTCGCCTGACAGTCAGTCCTGTGCCGCCGCATTTACGGGCAAGTCGTCTACGCAAATCTTGCCTCGATGCGAGTTATCGCCAGCGCTTTAACTCGGGCCACAAATTGGCGAGCGTGCCGAATTTCGCTCCGCGGCAGATGTAGACCGGAATCTCAGTCTCAAGCGCGTATGGATCGGGTGACGACCGCCCGACGTATTCGACGTGCTCGAAGAGTCCTTCGAGAACAGGCCCGTCATCGTCGAGCACAATCAGGCAATTACCGGAGTAGCCACGCGGCCCCCACAGCCACCAGGACTGATGTCCACTCAACGCGGGCGGCAAGCCATACCTGGGGCCGAGGAAGTCAATCGCGCCAGCTTGTCCATAGTCCTGGGCGAAAATTGCGCAGTCCTTGCGATCGGCAGCGGGAATCTTGTGCCAGGCTTCGGCGGTCTTCTCGACGATTTCATTCCATCCAAACTGATCGGCATAGTGCTGAGGAAGCGCCGCACGCTCGTGACTGTGCTCGCTGCGCGGGATTTTGATTGGCAGCTTTTCCATGTAAGGGATGAAGCGATCAACTGGCAGAATCGGCATGGCCAGAGGCGCAAAGACCGCGCCGCCTGACAACAAGATCACGACTGCTACTGGTTTCAGCCAGAGTTGGCGGATGCGGTCGATGCCGGCGTCTATCGTCACGCAACCGGCAGCGAGGTACACAGGATAAATCGGAGCCAGATAGTAGTTCTTGCCTTTGAGAACGACAAAGACGGTGAAGCTGACGACGTAGGCCCACCCCAGAAATCGATAAGCCTTGAAGCGCTGCGCAACAAAGAAAGCGACCACGCCCGCGATCCAGATTGGCGCCGATCCCGGAAAGATCAGCAGGACCTGTTGCGAGAAATACTCCCAGGGCGAGAGAACAACGTCGCGGCCGTTGGCCTTGATGTTGTGCATCAGTTCGACGAAGGGAAAGTGATTGGCGACATTCCACAGCAAATTCGGCAGAATGATGATGAATGCCGCCAGACCGCCAAGCCAGATCCATTTATTGAGCAAGAACCGGCGCTGCGGAGTGAGCAGCAATCCGACGACAACGGCAAACCCGAGCACCAGAATCGAGTACTTTTCCTCCAGGCCGATGCCGGCGACAACTCCGAACCACAGCCAATAGCGCGGCTGGTCGCGTTTGACCGCGAGAATCGCGCAGTACACACAGCCCATCCAGAGCAGCACTTCCAGATCGCAATTGCTAGTGAGCAAGCTTCCGCCGGACAGATAAATAGGCGCGACCAGTACGGTCACCGCGCTCAGCACGACGGCGAACCGTTTGCCACCGAGTTCCCGCGCGATCACCCCCGTCAGCACAATCAGCGCCGCGCTGGTGAGAGCGGGCAGCAGACGCACACTGCGCAGCGAATCGCCGAAGATCGCCAGGCAAATCCGGCTGAGAACCGGCAGCAGCGGGGGCTGGTCTACGTAGCCCCATGCCGGATGCCTGCCGCAAATGATGTAGTCGAACTCGTCGCGAAAATATCCGTAGCGGCTATTGAAAATCATGTGGAGCGCGAAGCTAAACGTCGCAATGAAATAGACGGCGAGCATGCCGTCCCGCTGAGACTGCCGCTCGATACGGGGCTCCGTGGGCATAGAGGTTACAAGATACTTGGTAAAGATCGGCGGTGTCACCATAGGATCAAAAGAATCTTTTTATGGGGCGATTGGAAGGATTGGCATGTAAAAAGTCTCTCAAGATGCGAGAATAGAAGTACCCCACCATGACGACCGCCGCGATAGCTGTCATTACACCTGAGATGATCCGGGAGCACGGGCTGACGCCGGATGAATTCGCGAAAATCAAAGAACTGCTGGGTGGCCGCGAACCGACCATCACCGAACTCGGCATCTTCAGCGTGATGTGGAGCGAGCACTGCTCGTATAAATCGTCGCGCGTGCACTTGAAGAGGCTGCCCACGCGCAGCAAACTTGTCTTGCAGGGACCTGGAGAGAACGCCGGCATTGTCGACATCGGCGACGGCTGGGCCTGCGCGTTCAAGATCGAATCGCACAATCATCCGTCGTTTATTGAACCGTTTCAGGGCGCGGCCACCGGGGTGGGCGGAATTCTGCGCGACATTTTCACCATGGGCGCGCGGCCGGTTGCAGTGATGGACTCGCTGCGGTTTGGGCCGATTCATATTGCAGAGGACGCGGGCGAGAGCGCCCGCGCCACACAGGCTGAGATTCACAAGAACCATTCCGTTATGGAAGGCGTGGTCAGCGGAGTGGCCTCTTATGGCAATTGCTTCGGCGTGCCGAACCTCGGCGGCGAGGTTAAGTTCGAGTCCTGCTACTCGGGCAATCCACTGGTGAACGCGTTTGCGCTCGGCCTGGTTCACAAGGATCAGATTTTCTACGCCCGCGCTGCCGGCGAAGGGAACCCCGTCATTTATGTGGGCTCGAAAACGGGGCGCGACGGCATCCACGGCGCGACCATGGCGAGCGAGGAATTCAGCGAAGGATCGGAAGCGAAGCGGCCCAACGTGCAGGTGGGCGATCCGTTCCTCGAAAAACTTTTGCTTGAAGCCTGCCTTGAAGCGATGCAAACCGGGGCCATCGTCGGCATTCAAGACATGGGCGCTGCCGGCCTTACCTGCTCCACTTGCGAGATGGGCGCACGCGGCGGCACCGGAATTGAAATTGAACTCGACCTCGTTCCGCAGCGCGAAACCGGCATGACTCCTTACGAAATTATGCTCAGCGAGTCGCAGGAGCGCATGCTGCTGGTGGCGCAAAAGGGCCGCGAGGCCGAAGTCTTTCGCGTATTTGAGAAGTGGGGGCTCGATGCGGTCGAGGTGGGCCGTGTAACTCGCGACGCGAAAATGCGCGTGCTGCAACATGGGCAGGTAGTTGCGGAAATTCCCAACGCCGCGCTCACCGACGACGCGCCCGTTTATAAGCGGCTGCTAGCACGCTGGGAGCCGCCGGTCGAGCGCGAGATGCCGGAGCACATCCGGCTTGGCGAAGGCGGCGATTTCACCGGCCGGCTCAAGCAATTGCTCTCGAGCCCGAACATCTGTTCCAAGCGCTGGGTGTGGCAGCAATACGATCACATGGTACAGACCAACACGGTCGATGCCCCCGGAGCGGGCGATGCGGGCGTGATTCGCATTAAGGGATCGAAGCGCGGGCTTGCCATGTCGCTAGACGGCAACGGGCGCTGGTGCTATCTCGATCCGCGACTGGGAGCGATGCACGCCGTGGCGGAAGCGGCGCGCAAAGTGGCGTGCACTGGGGCGACTCCGATTGGTGCGACCAACTGCCTGAACTTCGGCAACCCGGAAAAGCCGCACATCATGTGGCAGTTCTCGCAGGTGATCGACGGCATCACCAAAGCTTGCGAAGAACTCGACACGCCCATCACGGGCGGCAACGTCAGCTTCTATAACGAAACATTGGGCGAGGGGATTTATCCGACTCCGGTGATTGGAGTAGTGGGCATTCTCGAAGATGTACACAAGGCCGTGAAGATGCACTTTTCTAAGTTGGGGCATGCGCAGCCGGGACGCAAGATCGTCCTGCTGCGCGCCAACGCTCCGGGCGATGCGATCGATGCGCAGTCCGAGTTCGGCTCGTCCGAATATGCGAAGGAGATTCTTGGCGCGGTATGGGGCTATCCGCCCGACCTTGATATTGAACGAGAAGCCACGCTGCAACGCGCACTCATCTCCCTCATTCAGGCTGGGCTGATCGAGTCCGCGCACGACTGCGCCGATGGCGGACTGGCTGTGGCGCTCGTGGAGTGTGCGCTGCCTGCGGGAATTGGCGCCAGCATCAATCTGGCGGCAAGAGATCTTCCGCTCGAATTCCGCCTGTTTGGTGAAGATGCCAGCCGCATCATCGTGACTTGCGACCCAGCCCACCTGTCGCGAATCAAACAGGTAGCGGGAGAGTATGAAATCTCGGCGGACGTACTTGGCGAAACGGCTGGAGACCGGGTTGAGGTTGTAATTGGCAGCCAGCCCGCGATCTCGGCAAGCGTGGAAGAGTTGCGCGCAGCGTACGAGGGCGCGCTGGAAAAGGCGCTGCGAACCGAGCCCGGCGTGGACAATCAAAACAGCGAGTAGCGAAGAACGAAGGATGAACGGCGAACGACCAACGACAATGTTACTTTCCGATAAATTTCGCGAAGAATGTGGCGTAGTCGCCATCCACGCCCACCCCGAAGCCGAGAAGCTCGCGTACCTGGGCCTGCATGCGCTACAGCATCGCGGACAGGAATCGGCGGGCATCGTCACCTCCGACGGGGAGACCCTGCACCAACACAAGTCGATGGGCCTGGTCGCCGACATTTTTACCGAAAATGTGCTCGCGTCTCTGCGCGGCGTTCTCGCAATCGGCCACACGCGCTATTCGACCTCGGGCGACTCGGCGCTGCTTAACGCGCAGCCCATCATGGTGCAGTCGAACAAGGGGGCTATCGCCATCGCGCATAATGGCAACCTGGTCAATGCGCGAGCGATCCGCGCGCGGCTCGAGAGTCAGGGTTCGATTTTCCAGACCAACAGCGACACTGAAGTTCTGGTTCACCTGATCGCGTTATCGCGCGAGCAAACGCTGCCCGACGCCATCGCCGACGCGCTGCGCCGGGTGGAAGGCGCGTTCTCCCTGGTCATCATCAGCCGCGACCGCATCTTCGCAGTGCGCGATCCGCGCGGCTTCCGGCCGCTGGCCATGGGCCGCATTCCAGCTCGCACCGGCGAGAAGAAGGATACGACCGTCTTCGCCTCGGAAACCTGCGCCTTCGATCTTTTGGGCGCAACTTACGAGCGCGACGTCAAGCCCGGCGAACTCGTCATCGTCGGCCCTGAAGGCGTGAGCTCGCGCTTCTACGCTCCATCGCCCGCCGTTTCGAGCTGCATTTTCGAACATGTTTATTTTTCCCGCCCCGACAGCATCGTCTTTGGCCGTTCCGTTCGATCAAAGCCGCGACAACCTGGGCCGCCAGCTTGCGCGCGAAGCGCCGGTAGATGCCGACATCGTCGTTCCGGTTCCCGATTCCGGCAACACCGCCGCCATCGGTTACGCCGCCGAAAGCGGCATCCCGTTCCGGCTTGGCCTGATCCGCAATCATTACATCGGGCGCACCTTTATTGAGCCGGAGCAATCCGTGCGCGACTTCGGCGTCAAACTCAAACTGAACGCCGTTCATAGTCTGCTCGATGGCAAGAGAGTCATCCTGGTGGACGACTCCATTGTTCGCGGCACCACCAGCCGCAAAATCGTCCGGATGATTCGCAACGCGGGCGCGAGCGAAGTGCACATGCGGATTTCCTGCCCGCCGACGATCTCTTCGTGTTACTACGGCGTCGACACGCCTTCCAAGAAGGAACTGATCGCCGCCAATAAATCGGTGGAAGAGATTCGCCAGTTCATCGGCGCCGATTCCCTCGCCTACCTTTCGCTCGAGGGCCTTAAGGAAGCCTGCGCCGACGGCGAACGCACCACTTACTGCACCGCTTGTTACACTGGAAATTACCCCACCAAGATCGACGTGGAAGAGATTCTGCCTGCGACCGCGGAGCGGTAGCAGCGTCGGCGGCAGCCCCACGCTGCTCACTCAAATCAGGTGCATGGTCCGCGTTCGGATGGTATCCTCCTGCTAAGAGAACTGCCGGCTCTGCAACCCGAGTTTCGTGCATCGGACTGGCGCTTATCTCATGGGCAGAACGTTTTCCATCTTCGGCTCCCGTTCCACGCCGCAGCTCGGCCCCTTCGAGCGGCAACTGCTGCATGAGGTGTGGTCGCGCGGCAGCGTGACTGTGCGCGAACTGGTTGAGGCCGGTAATATCCGTCAGGCGTACACCACGGTCATGACGACGATGGACCGTCTCTACAAGAAGGGCTTGCTCGATCGAGCCGCCGAGGGGCGTGCGTTCCGCTACACTCCTCGCTTCACTTCGGAAGAACTGCAACGCGGCGCGGCTCTTGATGGCATCCGCCAACTTTTGGGGTCGGACAATACATCATCGCTGCCGCTTTCCTTTCTGGTCGAAGCGTTGAGCGAACATGATACCCAGCTTCTCGACGAGCTACAGCTCTTGATTGAGCGCAAACGCCGCGAACTTAAAGCAAGCCAGCAGAGCACTTTGCCCAAGCCCCGGGAGCGGCGTTAAATGTTCGCGTTGCGTGGCATCGCAGTTTCGCTTGCGTTCTTCGTGCTGATCTATTGTTTTTTTTCGGCGCTGGTTGTATTTTCGTGGCGCTGGCTCCGCTGGATTAAAACGACCGAACGAAGCCTGGCCGATCTTCTTTTTCTGGTGCGCGTCTTGCCCCTGGCCGCTTCCGTCGTCATCACCTTCGTTTTTGTCGTTCCTTCGTTCCAACTGTTAGAGCCCCGCTCCACCGATGAGGGTACAGGCACGATGCCGCTTGCGCTCGGCATCGCGGCTCTGCTGCTGATTGCCTGTGGCTGTTATCGCGTGATCGCGGCCCAGACTCTATCATCGCGAATCGTGGCTCGCTGGATCGAGGGCTCGCAACCTCTCTCTGGGGCAGCGGGCGCACTCGCGTTCCGCGCGCGCCAGGAGGCCCCGCCACTCACGCTGGTGGGCATGAGGAAACCACGCGTATTCGTTTCCGACTCGACGCTCGAACTGCTTACGCCGGATGAGCTGACAATCGCCTTGCGGCACGAACTCGGGCACATCCGGTCTTACGACAATCTGAAGAAACTCGTTTTCCGCTTCTGCCCGTTCCCCGGCATGGGGAAGCTGGAAGCAGCGTGGTCGCACGCCAGCGAGTTGGCGGCCGACGATGCCGCCGTCTCCAACGTAAACGAAGCGGTGGATCTTGCCGGCGCCCTGGTGAAGCTTTCGCGGCTGGTTCCCGTTGACGCCGCCCCTGCCTGCACGGTCGGATTTGTCACTGGATCGCTGGGCGCTCGTGTCGCCCGCCTGCTGGCGTGGGAAGAGAGCCGGAAATCGCGCGGGCTGCGTATTCCGCGGTGGGCCGCGGTGCCTCCCGTGTTAGCGACAGTGCTGTGCGCTTTCATGACCTATGGGCCGGTTCTGGCCCTGACGCACGAGGCTACGGAGTGGCTGGTGCGCTAGCCCGCCTCCGGCTCTTCACATCCTTCCCAGGCTTTGAATCGACGACTAGCGCTGGTAGTACATTCACCGTCCCGTTACCCTGAGTCCCGTCTGTCCTCGCGTATTTTGTTCTGAACTATTTCATACACGGGTGTCTTTTTCTCATGCCAGAAACCATCACCACACTAAGATCGTTCCGCTGGATATGCTCTGCCTTTTTGCTGTCATTCTTTTTTGCCGCCGGCCTGTTCGCGCAGAATCCAAATGGCGCGCTGCGCGGCGAGGTATTGGACACCAGCGGAGCCCACATTGCAGCCGCGCACATTAGCGTGCAGTCGGCGGGATCGTCGTTGACGCGGGAAGCCGTCGCGAACGATCGCGGCGAATTCCGCATGGAGGGTCTGCTGCCGGGCCGCTATCATGTTGTGGTTAAGGCGAACGGCTTTGCCGACGCCGCATCCGAGGTCGAGGTCGCCGTCAGCGTGGTGCGCGACCTCTCGGTCACGCTTAAACCTGCGAGTGACCGCGAAACGGTGAACGTGCAGGCACGTTCTTCTTCTATCACTACCGAGGCGGTTGACACTTCCAGCGCAGTGCGTGGAGGCGTAGTGGGCAGCCGCGATCTGGCAGATTTGCCACTCCCGGCCCGCAGTTTCGCCAATATCGCGTATCTTGTGCCGGGAACCGAACCGGTCGAACCTTCCGATCCAACGAAAGCGCGGATTACCGCGGTCTCGACCGGTGGGAGCTCCGGCTTGAACAATGAACTGTCGGTCGATGGCGCGGACAACTCCGACGACTGGATCGGCGGCTTTCTGCAAAATTTCTCGCCCGATGCCCTTCAGGAATTTGCGGTGCGCACCTCGAATGAAGACGCCGACACGGGCGGCACGACGGCTGGTTCGGTCGTGATCACCACCAAGCATGGTACCAACGAATGGCATGGCAGCGGAGCTTTCTATGACCGCCAGGCGGCGCTGAACGCGCGTTTTCCGATTGAGAATCCAGCGGAGACATGCACGGATGGGGCTTGCGTGAATAATCCAAAGCAGCCATTTTCGCGGCAAAACTATGTTGGCACGCTGGGCGGCCCGATCGTAAAGAACAAGGCGTGGATTTTTACTTCGTTCGAGAATGTCCATGAGAATGCCAGCATCGCGTATGGCCCGGCGAGCCAAGCGCAATTCACCGCTCTGGCAAGCCTGGCGAACATCTCAGACCCCCCGAATATTTATCCGATTCCCGGCTATCCCGCGGCCGATGCCATTCCGCAAAACGTTCCAATTCCCTTCCGCGATTACATAGGCACGGTGCGATTCGATCTCGCGCAATCGGCGAAGTCGAATTGGTTCCTGCGGACTTCGATGGATACGTACCTGACGCGCAATGCCCTGGTACAGCAGGCAACGTTACCTTCCACCGGACTGACTACGCACAACAATTACTGGAACGTCGCCCTGGGCAATACTTATACTTTTGGCCCGAACTGGGTGGGCACGCTAGTGCTGGATGCCAGCCTGCTTCATCTGACGCAGACGAGGAATTCGGATCTCGGCTTCGCCCTTCAATTTCCGTTCAGCGTAACGGCGTTGACAGTTTCGGGCTTTGAGACATACGGCGACAATCAGTTCGCCACTCCCATTACGCTTTTCCCCGACCTGCGCAACCAGGACAAATATCAATTTCGCTACGATCTGAGCCACGTTGCGGGCAGCCACGCGCTCAAGTTCGGAGTCAACTTTATTCACGAACCGGTGCTGGGAGGGGCGTTCGCGGCGACGGCAGAGCAATTTATTACTTATCCGTCCGACCCCGATTACTATGTTGCCAATCCTTCGCAGTTTTATTTTGTGCCGCCGAATCCGAACGATCCGTGCGATCCCGCGCCGCCTCCCCCGTTCCTCCAGCCACGGGCATCACTTGCTCTTTCACGCCCGCCGGCAATGGCAGCTTCTCGCAGAACGTGCAGCGACTGGGACTCTATGCTGAGGACTCATGGCGCGTTTCCCACCACCTTACGGTCAACTACGGCCTGCGCTACCAAACTACGTTTGGGCTCTTCACCGCAGAGGGAGAGAGCCAGGCAGTCAATCCTTCATTTTCGCTGCTGCCGACACTGGGATATCCGGAAGCCGTACCTCACGATTACCGCAAGCAAATTGCGCCGCGTCTGGGCATCGCATACTCACCCGGCAATAGCGAAAAGACGGTGATTCGCGCGGGCTTTGGCATGTTCTACGACGATCTTGCTCAAAACGGATGGGCTGCCGCGTTTCAAGCAGCCAACATAAAATCTGTCTTGCCTTCGGTTGCGCCGCCGTCCCTCATCGATCCCCGTTACAAAACGCCATATTCCGTCCACACTACTGTGGGCGCTCAGCATGCCTTCAACGAGCATTGGATGATGAGCGCCGATTACGTGCATGAACAGGGGAATCACGGCTATCGAGCCTTTCCCTACTCGCAGGCCACGGTTTTCGAGTCGGACAACCGCTCCAGTTACAACGGATTCATGCTGCACCTGCAAGGCAACATGCGGCGGTTCAATCTGGTCGCCAACTACACGCTCTCCAAGGCGCAGACCTGGGGTTGCGTGCTCGGGGAACTGTTTGACTATGTGGACGGGGTCTGCCAAGCACCCTATGGTCCACATGCTGGACAGCTTGATGCCTTTGGACCCGGCGACTACGGCCCTTCTGGCGAGGACGTTCGTCATCGCTTTGTGCTCGCCGGCACGGTACACATCCCAGGCGGTTTTGAGTTGAGCACTATCAACCAATTCGAGAGCGCGCGGCCGATCACCATTACCACAGCGGACAATAGCGGACGTATTTCGGTGAATGGCGTGTATACCAGCCTCGATGAATTTCGCGGCACGCCGTACATCCAGTCGGACTTGCGCGTTGCGCGGCCGATCAAAATCAACGAGCGCTGGCAAGTCTATCCATTTGCGGAGATGTTCAATCTATTCAACCGCAACAATCCCGGCGCGAACTTTGCCGTCAGCGTTGCACAACTCCCGGTCCCACTCGACCAGCAAGCGAGTGGCAACGTCACCAGTTATTGTCCGGGGGCGACCCCAACAACCTGTACGGACGCGATCGCCGTGCCCGTCACCAGCCTCAAGCAGCTCGAAATACCAGAGGGCGGGTTGGGAGACTTCTTTGGACCGGGGACGACGGTGGGGATTCCATTCGCCGCTCAACTCGGTGTGCGCATAACGTTCTAGGAGAGGCCGTGCTTGCCTCGTCTCGCGGCGAGCATTCTCTAGGCCGGTGCAGGGCAGAGACACGGCGAGTGGCGTCTCTGCTCGGATGCGCACGGGATATTGAGTGCAAGTGACACCTAACTGCGCGTTGGCTTTCTTGCACCCGCGACGCGCGCGATTCCCTGCAAGTCATTGGTGATTGCAACTTCGTCCCACGCCGCCAGGAGATGCCGCACGCCATCTGCAATTGTTCCGCTGATTTCGAACACTAGCCATCCTCCCGGACGCAAGGCTTCATGCGCTTGCGGAATCAGTCGCTCGATCACTTCGAGGCCGGTTGGCCCGGCGAAGACGGCGCCGCGCGGCTCGAACTTCCGCACCTCAAGCTGCACTTCTTCTTCCTCAGTTTCGCCTACATACGGAGGATTGGAAACTACGAAATCGAATTTGATGGATCCCGGCAGTTCAGGTGACGTTTCTCCGGGCCTTGATATTCCCGTCAAGAGATCCGCCTGATGGAAGTGAATCCGCGAACTCAGCTGGTGACGCGCCGCATTGGCACGCGCGACTTCGAGCGCATCCGCTGAAATGTCGGTGGCAAAGATCTCAGTGGCGGGCAACTCGCGAGCCAGCGCCAGCGCAATCGCTCCCGAGCCGGTGCCGACATCAACGATGCGTAGGTTGTGCGGCACGGACCTGCGCTGAGCATCAGTCGAAGGGGCCTTCGCATGCGGTTGTTGGTCTTGATCTTGCTTTTGCTTCGACCTGGCTCTCGTGACAAGTTCCAGCACCGCCTCCACCACATGCTCGGTCTCGGGACGCGGAATCAGCACCGCTGGCGAGACGATCAAATCCATCCCCCAGAATTCCTGGTGTCCGGTGATGTACTGCGCCGGAACGCCGCTAGCCCGGCGCGCAAGAGCTTCGTCATATCTGGAAGTCTCTTCGGCAGTCAGCTCGCGCTCCGGATGCGCATACAGATACGCCCGATTGCAAGCGAGCGTGAACATGATGAGCAGCTCCGCGTTCATCCGCGGAGACGGGACGCTTTGTGAGGTAAGCCGTTCGATCGCGGATTTGAGAGCGAGGCGGAGTTGCACGAGGCGTTTCAATCGCGTAGCGGTCTTTTATTGGCGGAGTCAAATGCTTCGCCAATCATTTCGTCTTTCTTGACAGCAATATTGGATGGCCCTTCGGAGCATCCCAAGTCGAATATAGAGATCACATCCGCCCGGGTTTTGTAGGCGCTGACAATCTCTATAGATCCAACGATGCTTCGGTTGAATTCTTCGAGTTCGACAGAAGGAATCCAGTATTCTCGGTGGCTAGAATCGCCAACTGTGTGCACTTCGTACTTGTCCAAGAACGAAGAAAGCACATCAAATCGCAGCACATACCCCACAAATCCCGAGTTTGCGTCCTTGGTATTCCAATCTCGTGCGATCTGCGTCGCATATTCCTCGTTAATCACCGGGTAGAAAAATGGCTGCGCCGGTAGTCGAGGCGGAAATTCGCGAAACGCGGAGGCTCGAATCAGGTCCAGTTCGGCCTGACCGACGGGGCGGTAGAGGGTTTTGACTTTGCCGGACACGTTGGAGCGACCCACTTATTCAATCTGAAATCTGACCTCTAACTTCTAACCTCTGACTTGCTTCACACCACGCTGGCTGTTTCCTGCTTCAGCTTTTCCGACTGGAAGTGGGTAATCAACGCGTTGATCAGCGGCTGGATCTTTCCGTCCATCACCTGTTCGAGCTGGTGGATGGTGAAGCCGATGCGATGATCCGTCAGGCGATTTTGCGGGAAGTTATAGGTCCGAATCTTTTCCGAGCGGTCGCCCGAGCCGACCTGTTGACGCCGCTCTTTGGCCAGGGCGTCCTGCTGCTTTTGCATTTCGATCTCGTACAGCCGCGAGCGCAGTACGCGCATTCCTTTTTCGCGATTCTTGATCTGCGATTTCTCGTCTTGGCAGCTCACCACTGTATTGGTGGGAATGTGCGTGATGCGCACCGCCGAGTAAGTCGTATTCACGGACTGCCCGCCCGGCCCTGACGAACAAAATGTATCGATGCGCAAATCTTTCGCCTCGATCTTGATGTCCACGTCCTCGGCTTCGGGCAGCACGGCCACGGTGATTGCCGAAGTGTGCACGCGTCCCTGCTGCTCGGTTTCGGGCACGCGCTGCACACGGTGAACGCCGCTTTCATATTTCAGTCGCGAGTACACGCGCTCGCCTTCGATGAGTGCAATCACTTCCTTCAGGCCGCCCACCGACGACTCGGACGTCGACAGCACCTCGACTTTCCACTTCTGGCTCTCGGCGTAGCGGTTGTACATACGGAAAACTTCGGCTACAAACAGTGTCGCCTCGTCGCCGCCGGTACCGGCGCGAATTTCCAGGATGACGTTCTTCTCGTCATTCGGGTCCTTCGGCAGCAGCAAGACCTTCAGTTCCTCTTCCACACCGCCTACGCGCGCTTCCAGCTTGGCCAATTCTTCTTCCGCGTAGGCACGCATGTCGACATCGGTCTCCGAGACCAACAACGCTTTGCTCTCGGCGATGCCCCGCGTCATGTCCTTATACTCGCGGTATTTTTCGACGATGGGCGTAATCTCGCTGTGGGCCTTGGCAGTCTTCTGGTATCTCGCGGAATCGTTCGTGATGTCCGGCGAGGCGAGGGCGTTGGTTAGCTCTTCGTAGCGCGTTTCGATTTGGTCAAGTCGTTCGAACATAGAAAGTCGTCGTTGGTCGTCTGTCGTTGGTCATCAGGCTGCCGTGGAGCGAAATCGGTTGATTAGTGCATTCAGACTTCGGCCAACGCCCTCACTCCGGCGGCAAAGCTCTGACGCTTCTTGCTCCGACAAGTATTGTAACCGCCGTGCGATCAAAACCTGTGTCTGAAGCTCCAACAAGGATCCCCGAGCGTGCAAAAGGAATCGCACAAAATCCGGATCGGAATGACGACCCTTGCCTTCCGCAATATTACTTGGCACGGAAACTGCCGCGCGCCGCATTTGCGATACCAAGCCGTAAAGTTCGTGCTTAGGGAACTCGGAAGTCGCCCGGTAGACCTCTTCGGCAAAATCCATCGCGTCTTGCCACACGCGAAGGTCCTGAAAAGTTGAATGTGATCGCACGGAGACACCTCCGCGCACTCCATAGCCTGTACTTCCACTCAATCAAGGACGCGCGGCACAGCAAAGTTGTGATGTTTCGGAAGATTGTTCAAGAGCAGGTCTAACGACGCGAATACACATTCCGAACGACCAACGACAGACGACCAACAGACCGCTAGGCAATCACCAGTTCCCCGCCGTGCTGCTTCTCCAGCACCATGGCTTCGTCGAGAGCCACAATCGCGCACTCCACTTCGTGGTCGTCGGGAGGCTTGGTGGTGATGCGCTGTAGCCACAGGCCGGGCGCCGTCATCAGCGCGAACAGCGAGCCGCGATGCTTGGCGGCATAGCGAATAATCTCGTAGGAAACTCCCGCAATCACCGGCAGCAGAATGATACGCTCGGCAAAGCGCGCCGCAAATGTCGTGACCGGAATGAACATGTAGACGATCATCGAAATGATCATCACCGTCATCAGAAAACTCGTGCCGCAGCGCGGATGATACGTCGAATACTTTTGTACATTCGCCGTTTCCAGCGGATCGCCGTTCTCAAATGCAAAACCGTTTTGTGTTCCGCGCCGTGGTATTCGTACACGCGGCGGATGTCCTTCCAGAGCGATACGCCCCAGACGAACAACAGGAACATCGCCATCCGGATCAGCCCATCCACCAGGTTGAACACGAACTGCTGCCCAAACACTGGATTTACCCGCTTCAATTCGGTGGTCGCAAGCAACGGCAGGTACTTATACATGAAAATGAAAAACGCAATGGAGAAGGCCATGTTCAGACCCGCCATCCATCCGCTGATCTCCATTTTCTTGCCGGGTTCGCCGTTCTTATCGCTTACCGGTATTTCTTCCAACACAGCGTTCGCGGAAAACTTCAGCGCCCGGAACCCAAGCTTCATTGCGTGCCCGAGCGTCATCACGCCGCGCAGCACCGGCCAGCCCATCCATTTATGCTGTTCGGAGGGGCGCTCCAACGGTTCGCTGTGCGTCACGATCTCTCCCGATGGCTTGCGCACGGCAATGCCCCATGCGTGCGGCGAGCGCATCATCACGCCCTCCAGCACGGCCTGCCCGCCGACGAGCGTCTCTTCGCCGCTCTCCAGAGCCGGAAGCAGTTGGACCGCCGCCAAAAACCGCAATATGAGCTGCCAACGCCGCATAAGAATTGGATGTTGCCTCGAAAGGAACGACTCTTCGGATTCGGACCTACATCTAGATTATCACAGAGCCGGGGATTCCGCGCCTGAACTCAATCAGCTATCTTATTGTCCAGTAATTACTTACGCCGTACTTTCTAGCGTTCGCCGTGCTCATGCTCGGAGTGAACGTGCCGGGTTTCCTGTTCTTCCGTCACCGCGATCACGCACGCATGTGCCGTCTCGCACACCACGTGCTCCAGCTGAATCGTCGTATGGTGAATGCCGAAACTCCGTCCCAGCTTTTCGTTGATCTCACGCAGAATCGCATCGCTCTCCGACGTTTGCATGTCGGAAATCTTCACGTGTGCCGAGAGCGCGTGATTCTCCGAACCGATGCTCCACACATGCAGGTCGTGCACATCGCTGACGCCGGCAATCGCGCGTACCGCCGCTTCCACTTCATCCAGGCTCATGCCGCGCGGTGTGCCCTCCAACAAAATGTTCAGCGTCTCGCGCACAATCCCCACGCTCGACCACAGGATCAGCGCGCCAATTCCAAACGACAGCGCCGAATCGATCCAGTACTGCCCGGTCCAAAGAATTGCCCAGCCGCCCACGATCACCGCCGCCGTCGAAACCGTGTCGCCGACCTCGTGTAGCAGCGCGCTCCGCACATTCACATCGCGTCCCGAACGCCACAGCAGCAGGGCGATTACGCCGTTCATGGCCACGCCCGCAGCCGCAACCCAAATCATCAGCCCGGCATGCACGTGCTCGGGATGCTGAACCCGCCGGAAGGCCTCGTAGAAGATAAGAAACGACACCGCGACCAGCGACACCGAATTCACCAGCGCGGCCAGCACTCCCGCTCTGCGGTAGCCGTAGGTTTTGGTCGCGCTCGGCGGCCGCCCTTCCAGATACACCGCCGCCAGCGACAACAACAGCGCCAGAAAATCCGAGAGATTGTGCCCCGCTTCCGACAGCAGCGCCAGAGAATGCGCGCGAATGCCCGCCACTACCAGCAAGGCTATGTAGACAGCCGTCACGCCCAGCGAAATGCGCAGCACTCGCCCGGTGCCGTGCAAGTGTGTCCCATGCGAGTGGCCACCGTGAGAGTGGCCGTGTGCGCCGTGCGCGTGCATTCTTTAAGTGTAGCGCGGACGCAGCCGCCCACGGAAAACACAGGTAATGTGGCGCGGACGCCCCCGCCCGCGTTATCCTTACAAGCGACTACCGAGGATGGCTATGAAACTGATCAAGACTGCCTTTGCTCTGACTCTGCTCGCCGCATCCACTGCC
Source organism: uncultured Acidobacteriaceae bacterium (assembly GCA_963804075.1). Lineage (GTDB taxonomy): Bacteria > Acidobacteriota > Terriglobia > Terriglobales > Acidobacteriaceae > Acidiflorens. The sequence goes on from CAWDPB010000117.1 coordinate 25,024, forward strand.
GCTCAAATCAAGAACCCCGTCGCCAACGCTCTCAAAGACACGTTCCCGAATCGCCAGAAGAACACCATCGCCGCCGTCGAGGCCATGCCCGCCGACAAGTTCACCTACAAGCCCAGCGCGGATCAGATCACCTTTGCTCACCTTGTGGTTCACATGATCGGCGCCAACTATATGCTCTGCGGCAATGCCGCCGGCGTGCCCGCCCCCAACGTCGAAGAACCCAAAGAGGCGGACGGGAAAGACAAGCTGGTGGCCGCGCTCAAAGCGTCGTTCAAATTCTGCGAGGACGCCATTGCGAAAATCGACGATTCGAAACTAGGCGAAGTCTCCACCGGCCCCGACGGCACAGATTATTCGCGCGCTCGCTTCGCTCTCGGCATTGCCAGCAACTGGGCCGATCACTATGCGCAAGTCTCAATGTATCTGCGTCTGAACGGCATAAACCCGCCAACGTCGCACAAGTAAGTCGCGCAAGTGGTGTGTGTGGCGCGGGCGCCCTCGCCCGCGTCCATAACAGCCGCCCGGCTGTCCAACCGCGCGCTGTTACGCCCATCGCTACACCGAATCTCTTTCCACTAAAATCATGGGAGGCCATCTCCGCCTAGAAGGACACACAATGCAAAAGCGCAAACTTGGAAAAAGCAATCTTGAAGTCTCCGCTCTGGGCCTGGGCTGCATGGGCATGAGCTTCTCTTATGGTGACCGAAAGATAAGCAGGAGATGATCTCGCTCATCCGCACGGCCGTGGATCGCGGTATTACGTTCTTCGATACCGCTGAAGTCTATGGCCCGTTCACCAACGAGGAACTCGTAGGCGAAGCTCTGGCGCCCATCCGCGACCGCGTGGTAATTGCCACCAAGTTCGGATTCGATGTCGGGCGGCGATCAAGCGGCCGGGAGCGCAGCAGGTGAACAGTCGGCCCGCGCACATCAAGCAAGCCGTCGAAGGGTCGCTCAAGCGTTTGCGGATTGACGTCATCGACCTGCTCTATCAGCATCGCGTCGATCCGAACGTGCCCATCGAAGATGTCGCCGGCACGGTGAAAGAGCTGATTCAAGCCGGCAAGGTGAAGCACTTCGGACTTTCCGAAGCAGGAGTGAAGACTATCCGCCGCGCGCACGCCGTTCAGCCCGTGACTGCGCTGCAAAGCGAATACTCGCTGTGGTACAGAACGATTGAAGCGGAAGTGCTGCCTACGCTTGAAGAACTAGGAATTGGCCTGGTTCCGTATAGCCCGCTGGGCAGGGGCTTCCTGACGGGAAAGATCGATGCGAATACAAAGTTTGAGAGCTCCGATTTCCGCAGCAAGCTTCCGCGCTATACGCCGGACGCCTGAAGGCAAATCAAGCTGTCGTCGATCTGCTCGGCAAGATCGCCACGCAGAAAAGCGCAACACCGGCTCAGATCGCGCTCGCCTGGCTGCTTGCGCAAAAGCCGTGGATCGTTCCCATCCCCGGCACGACTAAGTTGTCGCGCCTGGACGAGAACATCGGATCGGCAGCAATCGAACTTACGCAAGACGACCTGCGCGAGATCGAGAGCGCAGCCTCGAAAATCACGGTGCAGGGCGATCGCTATCCGGAACACTTGCAGCGCATGACGGGGCTGTAAGGGGCGCGAAGGACTGGAGCATCAACTGTCACGATCCCGCGAGAGCGCTCGAGAGCGTAACCGGGATTTTACGTCAATTACGGCGTTCGGCTGATTTGTCGACGGGATGGATGCCGTTTCCTATGTGAAGACATTTATGGGGTAAAACTTATCTCCACCGTGGTCTCGACTTCGATGGCTTCTCCTCCGTTTAACAGGTATGGTTGGTACTTCCATTGCTTCACTGCCTCAATGGCAGCGGGAGCCAAATCCGGCCGACCGCTCTCGTAATCCGCATTCGATACTCCGCCGCTCTTGTCTATCACTATGCGCACCACGACGCTCCCCGCAATATGCCCTATTTGCGACTCAGGCCGATAGACCGGATCAACCCTGCTAAGCAAACGATTCGCCATGAAAGCTTGCCCAACGCGGATACGCGGGGGCCCTTGTAGACAACCCGAGACACCGGCAGGCAGCACCTGATGAATTTCGAGTGATGCACACGTGTCACGAGGAAACTTGACTTCCACTGTGATCTGTTCTCCAAAAGGCCAGGCATTCATCTCCTTCTTGTACTTGTGCTTCTTTACAGCCTTAATCGCTGCGTCACGGAAAATTGTCGGGCCTTGAACTACTGTTGCATCGCGGACAGCCCCTGACTTCCGAAGCGCCAGCTCCACTAGGACCGTGCGATCTTCCTCTGCGTTTTGCCGTGCTGCCGATGCCGTGTCGAGTCCTGCCTTGGCTGCCTCTATCGGCGCGTGACATTGGGCGAAGGCGGTTCCACTCAGCCAACCTGCCAAAACGCAGACAATCCAGAGATTTCTGATAAGTCGCATCGTTCGATTGCTCACTTGTAAATATCTAGAGCGTATCGGCCTCACGGTCCCTAATCAATTGATCTTTGGTGCTATTTGACGAAACCAAAAATTACGCTCACTACTTAGATCAACGCCGGGGATTCCACCGAACCAGGTCAATACGTTCTCCGCTATCCGGCCAGCACCTCCATCTCCTCTTCCCCAATCACGCTGACACCCAGTTCCCGCGCTTTGTCGAGCTTTGATCCCGCATCTGCGCCTGCCACTACATAATCCGTCTTCTTGCTCACAGATCCCGAGACGCGGCCGCCCGCATCTTCAATCATCTTCTTCGCTTCATCGCGCGTATGACGAGTGAGCGTTCCCGTCAGCACGAACGTCTTCCCCGCCAGCTTCGTGCCTTTTTCTTTTTTCTGACCGGTGAATGTCAACCCCGCCTTGCGCAGATCGGCAACGAGCTTGCGGTTGTGCTCGTCGGCGAAAAATTCCACGATGCTCTCGGCAATCCGCGGGCCCACCTCGTTTACTTCCTCTAGTTCCTCTGCGCTGGCGTTCATGATCGCGTCCAGCGAACCGAAATGCTCGGCCAAAAACTGCGCTGTGCGCTCGCCCACAAAGCGGATTCCGAGCCCATAAATCACGCGCTCCAGCGGCAGCTTCTTCGAAGCCTCAATCTCGCCGAGCACATTCTCCGCCGACTTCTCTCCCATCCGCTCCAGCTTGAGCAGATCATCCTTCGTCAACTTGTAGAGGTCGGCGACATTCTTTACCAATCCGCGCTCGGTAAGCTGATTCACCAGCGCCTCGCCCAGCCCGTCAATATCCATCACGTGCCGAGAGGCAAAATGCAGAATCGTCCCCTGCAACTTCGCAGGGCAATTCGCATTCACACAGCGATGATCGGCCTCACCCTCGGTTCGAACCACATTGCCGCCGCACACCGGACAATGCTCCGGCATCGCAAACGTCTTGTGCCCGCGCGGATGCTCCGCGTCCTCCACCACTTTCACAACTTTCGGGATCACATCGCCGCCGCGCTCCACCTCAACCCAGTCGCCGATCTTCACGCCAAGGTCGGTGACGAAATCCATGTTGTGCAGCGTGGCACGCGAAACCATGGTCCCACCGATGGGAACCGGCCTGAGTGCCGCGACCGGCGTGAGTTTGCCGGTACGCCCAACGCTCGCAAAAATGTCTTCGACCAGCGTGACCGCTCCGCGCGCTGCAAACTTGAATGCGATTGCCCAGCGCGGAGCCTTGCCGGTAAATCCCAACTCATCCTGCAGCGCCGTTCGATCCACCTTTATGACGATGCCGTCAATTTCGTAAGGCAGCGATTCGCGCTTCCCTTCCCAGCTTTGAATAAATTTCCAAACCTCATCCAGATTTTTCGCCAGCTTGCGATTGGGATTGACCTTGAAACCCGCGGCCTCCAGCGCATCCATCGTTTTCGATTGCCGGTCGAAATACGTGCGCCCATCTTTCAATAACATGTAGGCGAAATAATCCATGCGCCGCTGCGCCGTGATCGATGGCTCGAGTTGCCGCACTGTACCTGCCGTGAAGTTTCTGGGATTCGCAAACGTCGCGAGTCCCAGCTTCGCCCGCTCTTCATTCAATTTGCGAAACGCGGCGACCGGCATCAGCATTTCACCGCGCACTTCAAAGTCGGCGGGAATGCCAGCTTTTTTAAGTTTTTCTTTGGAAACCGACAGTGGCACCGACCGCACCGTCCGAACGTTCAGCGTGACATCTTCGCCCATGCTGCCATCGCCGCGCGTAATGCCGCGTTCCAGCTGGCCTCCGCGATAGACAAGCGCCAGCGACATGCCGTCGAGCTTCAACTCGCACATATATTCGACATCGCTGCGCCCGCTGAGTTCGTGAACGCGGCGCTCCCAATCGCGCAGCTCTTCTTCGCTGTATGCGTTATCAAGCGAGAGCATGGGCGACGAATGCTTCGCCTTCACGAAGCCTTCGCGAGGCTTGCCGCCAACGCGCTGCGTAGGCGAATCCGGCGTGATCAGCTCCGGATGCTCCGCCTCAAGCTTTTTCAACTCGTTCATCAGCGAGTCAAATTCGGCGTCAGTGAGTTCGGGAGCGTCGAGCACGTAATAAAGGTGCTCGTGGTGGCGTATTTTTTCGCGAAGGGATTCGGTCTTTTTGTGGATGGTGCCGGGAGCCATGACTGGGAAATTATAGTGTGAGAATCAGTAGCCAGTTGCCAGTATCCAGTGAAACCGCTTCACAACCTGCAATCTGGAGGTTCCAGAAACCAGCGTCCTGACAACTGCTTGCGGGCTACGGGTACTGGCTACTGGATACCAAGACCTGGCTACGGTCTTTTCGCCTTGCGGATGCGCTCGCGGCCAATTGCCGCGCGCCCCACGCTCGATGGCGGCTTGGGAGCGCCTTCCAGATGCTCCTTCAATATGGTTGCGTTATTGCGTTCCTGCATGCGCGACGCGTAGAGCAACGTGATTTTTTTGTTTGCCTTTGCGATCTCATACAGCTTCTCCACCGCGGCGGAAGCCTTGGGCGCGGCGAGTTCTTTCATGTAACGCCGCCGAAACTGCGCCCACGCCTCTGGGTTGGCATGGAACCACTGCCGCAACTCGGTCGAAGGCGCCAGATCGCGCAGCCAGTACTTCACTGCTGCTTTCTCTTTCGTCAGCCCGCGCGGCCACAGCCGGTCCACCAGCACACGCACGCCATCGCCCGCAGCCGGAGCCTCATACACGCGTTTAACGGTTATCGTCATCGGTCCCGTATTATTATCGTACTTGGAGCGCGAGTACGCGAGTAGCGGGCGCAGCGATCTCGCACCATCCGGTAACGAGAAGGCGAACCATTGAGATTTAACTTTTTCAATCCGATCTCCGATTTCCTCAATCTAACCTCGAACTTCCGCAATCGCCTTTCTAAGTGCCTCCGGTTCTCCGTCGTAATCGTCATATTTGTAGCTCTGGTGGGCTGCGACGTTGAGCGCCGCAAGTCCGACGCCGAACTTGGCCTCAACCCGCAACAGGCCACCGGGCGCAAGCTCTACGACAATTACTGTGACCGCTGCCACGAGCCGTATTCCTCGCGCGGCAAAAAAGGCCCCAGCATGAAGGGAGCGTTCAAGCGCCAGTATCTTTCTCTGAGCGGACTCCCCGCCAATGACGACCGCATGACCGACATCGTCAAATATGGCCGCTCAAAAATGGAAGGCTTCGGCCAAGTCATGACCGACCAGCAAATCAAAGATCTGATCGCTTACATGCACACGCTATAGCCAGTGTAGGGACTGGGTAGTGTGGGAACGCGGCTCGTCCCCATTCAAGCGGAGCGCACCCCGTAGCGTCCTTCGCGACACACCGCCTGTGGGATAATCCACCTGAGTGCCCCCGCCGTCCAAATCCGCCCTCTTTCAGAAGCTGCCGTCCACCGACGAGATTCTTCAGAATCCGGATCTTCGCGCGCTTGCTGCCAGCGACGGCCACACCGCCCTCGCCGACGCGATCCGCACCGCCCTCGCCCGTCTGCGCCAGGAGATCTCCGCCGACCGACTCGACGAAAAATCGCTTGACCTCGCGCTGGCCAATCTCACCGCCGCGGTCGAGCGCCGGCTTCGCCAATCGCTGAGCTATTCGCTGCGGCCAGTCATCAACGCGACCGGCGTCATCCTGCACACGAATCTCGGACGCGCTCCGCTCGCCGACGCCGCGATTGATCACATCCGCCGAACCGCTCTCTCCTACTCGAATCTCGAATTCAATCTCGAAACCGGCGAGCGCGGCCAGCGCGACGTTCACGTGGATCGCCTGTTTCAAAAGTTATTCGAAGAATATGGGGAAACGGAAAGACTGGGGGGGCTAAGGCCCGTCCAAGCGGAGCGCAGCTCAGCCCTCTCAACCATCGTCGTCAACAACAACGCCGCCGCCGTCCTGCTGGCCCTCAACTCGCTCGCCGAAGGCGGCGAAGTTATCGTCTCGCGCGGCGAGCTTGTCGAAATTGGAGGCTCCTTCCGCATCCCCGACGTGATGTCGAAGTCGCAGGCCGCGCTGCGCGAGGTAGGCACCACCAACCGCACCCGCATCGAGGACTACGAAAGAGCCATCAACGACCGAACGCGCCTGTTGCTCCGCGTCCATCGTTCCAACTTCGCCATCACCGGATTCACCGAGCAGCCCACGTTGGCCGAACTCGTCGCTCTCGCCCGCAAGAACAATCTCCCGCTCGTGGAGGACCTGGGCAGCGGCGCGCTCTTCGATCTCCGCTCCACCGGTATTGCGGGTGAACCAAGTGTCTTCGACAGCTTGCACACCGGCGTTGACCTCGTCACCTACAGTGGCGACAAGCTTCTCGGCGGCCCGCAAGCCGGAATCGTCACCGGACGCGCCGATCTTGTCGGCCGTCTCCATTCCAATTCGTTGTTCCGTGCCCTCCGCGTCGACAAGCTCACCTACGCCGCGCTCGAAGCGACGCTCCTTGCCTACGTCAAAGGCGACCACGAAGGCATCCCTGCACTCTGCATGATGCGCTTGTCGAAAGTTGAAATCGCAGCCCGAGCGGAGGCACTTATCTCTCAGGTCAAATCTGCCGCGATAAACTCCCCCCACCTCAAGTTGGAGCTTCAAGATGGCGAATCTGTAATCGGAGGCGGCGCCGCTCCCACCGCCGTTCTCCCCAGCTGCCTGATCGCCCTCACCCACGCCGATCTCAGCGCAGACGAACTGTGCACACGACTGCGCCATGCCGATCCGCCGGTAATCGCCCGCGTAGAGGAACGACGCGTGTTGCTCGATCTGCGCACGGTTTTCCCCGGACAGGACTCTGTGATCGCCGGCGTGCTGGATTCCCTAGCCTGATATTGCTCCGCAAGGACAACAACGCGAAGACCTGTCACATAGGATTGTGACGTTCATCACAGACCAAGTGCGCACCCCGAGGCGATATTGGCGGGGCTAGAAAGGCTGTACTCTATGTCGGGCCTCCCCCTGTTACTTTGCCTGCTGGTCGCCTCTTACGCGGTTCTGGGACTTATCGTTCTGCGTCAAGCGTCCAAACCAAGTTGCCGACTCTGCCTGTTCCGGCAGCTGTGTCCCAGCCGCCTGCACGGACGAGCCAGATTCACAGAAGCACCCGCATGCATCAGGCGCACGTGCCTTGAGTCCGCTCCCTCCAGCGACCGCTAAAGATTGCCAACGATCCAATCCCTGTTGACAATAGTCCCATGATCCTCGGCACTGGTGTGGACATCGCCGAAGTTCCCCGCATCCGCGCTTCAATCGAACGCTACGGCGATCGCTTCCTGCGCCGCATCTACACTGACGGCGAAATCCGCTACTGCGAATCCAAGGCGAGGCGCGTGGAGAGTTACGCCGCCCGCTTCGCCGCGAAAGAAGCGGGAATGAAAGCCCTCGGCACTGGCTGGAGCCGAGGCGTCCGCTGGCGCGACATTGAAGTGGTCCGCCCCAAGGGCCAGCGCCCTACCGTTCAATTCCACGGACAAGCCGCCATTATCGCGGCCAAACTTGGCACAAAAAATATCGTCCTATCTCTCACCCACACCGCCGACCAGGCCCTCGCCCACGTCATTCTTGAAAATTGAATTCCGCCGACCATCCCATCTTCAAAATCATTTCGCCGGCTTCAGTGTCGCTTCCGCGATCGAGTATTCGAAATCGTAGAAGTGTTTTGCGCCCTCGATCTTGATATCCATCCGCCCCGCGATCCCCACCAGTTCGCCCGTTCCCGAGTCCGGCACCACGGTGACATGCAGCTGCAGCCCGCCGCGCGTCATGGTTCCGCTGTGCTGCAATACAAACGTTCCGGTCTTTCCGTCGAGCGTCCCCGTCACGCGCTCCAGCGCCACATATCCTGCCGAGCCCTTGATGTCGGTGGTTGCGCCCAGCATCTCGCCCAAACTCGTTCCCTCCAGGTCGCCGTGGAATTGCTTATTCAGCGACATGCGCCCGAAATTCGCTCCTTCGGCGTCCTTGTTGTCCGGTTTTTGCGGAGTCACTTTCACCTCAAACGTTCCGCGCGCGTGCTTCATCGTCGTTGTCTCCTTCTGCGGCGAATTCTGTCCCGCACCGGATGCTTGTGGCTGACTCTGTGCCTGAACATTATGCGTTTGAACAATAAGAGCTAAACCCAAGGCCAGGACTGCGCATAACACCAACTGCCGCAACCTAGATCTCACCCTCTTGCGCTCCATACCTTACCTCCGGATAAATCCAACTGAACAATACCCATAGCGCCGCCAGCAGCACAAAAATCAGATAACTCGCCTCCGGCCCAGCCGTGCCACCAGTCAGCCAGGCCGGCCCGTGAAACGATGAACTGAGCAAGCGTCCACTAGCCAGGTTACCGCTATCCGGCACCGAATACAGATAGCTTTCTCCCCAGTCCCACGCCATGTGAAAGCCCACCGCCCACCACAACGTACCCGTGCGCCACAGCGTGAGGCAAAAGAAGAAACCGATCGCCACCACCGCAATCAGCCCAATCGGATCCTCTCCCGGATTTCCGCCATGCATCGCGCCGAAGACGATCGAACAGCAAGCACGCTGCCGGCCAGAAATTCATCCCCTTGGTCAGCACCCACTGAGAATAGCCACGCATGAGGAAGTCTTCAAAAAAAGCCACAATCAAAAAGAACACCGCATAAAACAATCCAACCTTGAAAATGCGCGCGCCATGAAGCCTAACCGATCCGAATGAAAAAACCCCAACCGCACGGAACACAACCATCAAGAGAGTCAGCGCGACAATGCCCCACAGCGCGCCCGCCCAGAAGTTGCGCCCGAAAGCGCCCTTTGCGGGAAGCCCAAAGTCCCCGAACGAGCACCCTTCGACGCGCGCCATCACGAGCCCGGGCACAATCGCGGCCAGCATCATCCGAGCTTCAGCGGCCATGGTCCACCACAACGATCCGCCGGATGGCGGTCGCAGACTCGCCAAAACAGAATTCAGCACTCCCAGCACAACCAGCCCCATGGCGATATAAATCAGCCAGCGCGCGCCGGGATAAAGTCCCTCCGGCCCAACAAACATTTCGCCTAGCGGCGACAGCGCCGATTCGCGCCGCACAGGCATAGGCACAGGCGGCGAAACCAAGGGCGCAGCGGGCGCTTCCAAGGGCGCGGGCGGAATCACCGGATCCGGCGACGTTCCTTCCCCGGCTGTTTGTGCATCGGGATCTAGATTGCTATCCATCGGGGTACCCGACATGGTAAAACACTCGGTCTGCCCTTGATACGACGATTTCTCGATCCCGATTCGATTGGCGCCCCGCAGTTCGCCGCGGCCGCGCTCTTGCTGGTCTATTTGTTGCAGTGCGCATGGCTGGTTCACATCGAAACCGGGCATGGATCGCTCCCCGATTCCAACCACGACCTCTGCATTTACCACGGGCTTGAACAATGGAAGGCCGGAGCCGTCGCGGGAACACCGCAAACGCTGCGCTCGGAATCCGTCACCGGCATGCCCTCTTCCGGCCACGCCGGCCACCTGCGTGTGCGCGATGGCTACGACCAGGATCGCTCACCGCTTTATTATCTGACTTGCGCCGCGCCTTATCTCGTAAAGCCAGACGCCCTGCGCTCCGCATCGTCGCTCGGCCAGCTCTGGGCCACCGCTCCCTATCTCTTTTTCGGCGTCATGCTCGGAGGCTCGCTCTGGTATGTCGCCCGCCGCCTCTACGGTAATGCCGGAGGCTACATCGCGCTTACGCTCTATTGCTTTTCACCCGCGACGATCCTGAGCGTCGCCGGCGCGCCCAATCTCGGCGAGGCCGGTGGCACCTGGGGCGCATTTGGCACCATCTTCACCGCCATCGCTGTCGCCCACACGCTCTATGCTCCGCGCGAAGTCGTACTCTGGAACTCACGCCGCATCATGCTGCTCGGTTTGTCGCTCGCGCTGCTGGCAGGAAATCAGTTCTCGCTCGCGATCCTTGCGCCACTGGCTTTGTTGCTGATGTTCTGGGTCGCGCCAGTGCGGCCCCGCGCCGTGATCGTCATCTGGATCACTGCCGTGGCGGTTGGAGCGCGTCGGTGCTGTTTCGCCTCCTACATCTTCCATCCAGCGATTTTCTGGCAAGTGGCTTGCTGCATGCGCGCTGGCTCGACATCCATCCCGCCGCCTTCGCCATGTCCGCATCCTACGCGCAAATGTTCAGGATCTCGCTTTACCGGCAGTCCGCGCGTTGATGCTGGCTTTCCCGGTTGCCCTGATCGCATATTTCGCCTGGCGTCGCACCCGTTATTTCGGAAACACCGCACCTCTCGCTGATTGCGGCGCTCCTGTTCGCTCTCGCCATCGCCTCGCCCGATTTCCCCGGCCAGGGATTCTATCTCGTCATGCTGGTATTTCTTTTCGTTTTCGTGGCCGGCGTCTTCGCCGATCTCATGGAGACTCGCCAAAGCGTGCTGGTAACCGCCGCCGTGTTTGGACTGTTGAGCGCATCCGCTCTGCGGAACGTGCTGCAACTGCTTTTCGCTCGTTAGGACACCGGTCCCGCCGCCAAGCAGGTTAAAATATCGCCCAACACCAATCACTTTTCCAAGGATGAGGCTTCAACAGGAATGATGCCGCAATCAACCTCGCAATCGGCAAAGACCATCTACGTCACACGCACTGGCCTGCCGCTCAGCTTCCATTTCGACTGGCCTTTCCGCCACTCTACCTCCGGCGCCGATTTCGACGTCCTGCACGCCAAAATCACTCTGGAGAACTCCCAGAACCTGCATGCGCTGGTTGCAGTCAACCTTTCCGTGACGCTCCGCGAAGTGCTGCCCTCGCTCGATCCCGAAAGACACCGAAGCTGCGGTCATCAACGCGCTCCGCAAAGATGTCGACCGCATGCAGATTGAGTTTCAGAAATCCGCCAAGCTCGTGCCCGTGCATTTCTCCAGCCGCCATTACAACTTCAAGCGCAACCAATGGGCATTCGGCAAAGCCAGCGACGAGGAAATCGCCCACATGATCGAACGCAAGGTCTATTGGCAAACCGATACTTGTCGGCGGAGACGTTTGGCTAGGCGACGCGACCGAAGCGCTGTACGTGCAAACCACGACCGATCACGTTAGCGGAAATCGCAGCCACGCTCGCCGAGACAAGGCCTGTTTACGCTGGCCCGCCGTTATGCAACCGCACTGCCCGCCCTAATGAACCAGCACGACCGCTTCGAAAAAGAAATGACCGAAGCCGTGCACCAACTAGAGCAGAAGCACGCTTTCGAGCGCGGCTAGTTTCTCGCCGAAACATGTCCGTGTGGCGCGGACGCCCTGTCCGCGCTGCCGCGAGCAGCACGGCAACGGCAGCCCACCCCAGCACTCCTCCAATCACGAGCCAGTCCGTCGCCGGAGTCATCCTGAGCGAAGCGGATGTTCGCGAAGCGAGCATCTCGCGCAGTCGAAGTTGAGGCGTGTGCGCGGCGTTTGAGCCGCGCGCCGAAATCCCGAGCGACGCCGAGGGAGCTTGTCCCTGCCTGCTCCACGCCGTTCTTTGGAACCCGCCACACTCTCAAGGTGTCAAATCCCTCAAGACACGCGCGTGCCGTTCCGATCCACAAGGAGAGATTCCGATGGCATTCTCAACGGCAGGTGGTGGTGCGCGCAGTCCTAGATGAACGTCACGCCCTTGATTGACGTTCTGCTGGTACTGCTCATTATTTTCATGCTCGTAGTAATTAACGAGAAACCGAAAGGTCTGGACGCGCAGATCCCGCAACCCGCGCCGCCGACGGCAAAGAACATCCCGCCGCCACAGGCGACAATCGTGATCCAGGTGTGTCACGCGTCCGCGGGGGCCGAGCATCCGCTAGTTAAGATCAACGAAGAAGTTGTGGAGTGGGACCATCTCCGCGAGCGCCTGCGCGATATCTACGCCATTCGCGTGGAGCGCATCGCCTACATCGAGGCCGACGACGATATCGATTTCCAGGATGTAGCCGAAGTGATCGACACTGCGCGTCGCGCCGGAGTGGACCGCATGGGACTGCTAACGGAGGATGGGAAGCACGCGGTGACGGGGTAGGGGCAAGTGACTGGCTTATCGGTTCATCAACGCGCTGGCGGCTCTTCCATAACTTCTGCGGGGCCACATTTTGCGGTCACTGCGACCATGCAGGCAAAGCTTCCTGCGATAGCCCAAGTCTTAGTCATGGTGCCATCCTGTGGCAAGACCCAGAATTTTGCGTGTTCTCCGTATAGGTCTTCGACAACGCCGTCCGAAAGATAGCAGCCTTGGACGTTACAACTCGGAAATTCATTCGGACCGCGCACACCGTGAACCCAGTTTTCCCCATCTTTAGAATGCAATGAAACTGGTGCACCGTAGCCGCCGCCCTTCTCGCGATCAAGGTATTCGATTCCGAAGGCCCAGTATTCACCGTTGTGTACGAATACCCTTGTGGCATAGACGTCGTCTAGGTGCACCAGCTTCCACGATCCGCCCGCGTCCGACGTGACAGCATAACCGACCGCAACTTGAGGTTGTCGAATGCCTATCAAATTGTGAGTCGAATCGAGCGCAGCCACTGAAAGCACCTCGGTATAGCGGCGCAGTTCCTCGTCCGTTTTCAAAGAGGTGGCATCTTCCCAGCGCTGGCCCCCATCATGCGTCAACTTCACAGTACTATCCAAAAACGGGGTTCCCTGCACTTCGTCCAACATCCCGATTCCATTTTTTCCCCGGTGGTGCGATAGCACGGCGATACCGTGAGCAGCATCTGAAAAAGAAAACGCTTGTACGGTATCGGGCCCTAGGTCGTGGGCAACCCACGTTTGGCCGCCATCTGCGGTTGAAAGTAGCAAGCCCCCTTCGCCAGCCGCATGGCCCACAGTTTCGTTCAGAAAGGTGATGCTTAGCAGTGTCCTTCCTCCAGGGATCTTGTGTCTAAGCTTCCACGTATTTCCCCCGTCCGCAGAAGATGCGACCATCTCTTCCGTTCCACACAGCCAAAAGGTGCTGCCAATCGCAGCAATATTAGTCGGCTTAAAGGGAGGGTGAACATCGCGCCATCCACGCGCCGACGTTGTGGATTCTGGGGTCTGCGGGTTTACGGGCTGAACCTTTTTCGCACAGCCGACGGATAACACGATGAGAAAAAGGGACAGCAGTAGGCGGTTATACATGACTCCTCACAAGCAGATTATCGAGAGACACCAGTTTAACATGGATAACCTACTAACTAGATTGACATTTCATCACCAATGCGTTCTAGTCGTAGTTACACGACACTCTAATGCTGAGGCTATAGTCGGCATGAACAGCCTACAGTTTTGTTGCTAGAGGTTCACTACTCGCTCTGCAAAGCGCGTCCTTGGTCGGCCCTCCGGTTGAGCCAAGCCTTACCGATGTACCGCGAACGAATGACGGCTAACGACCAACGATAATGGGCAAAACGTACTCAGGCCTTTAGGCAGAATGGGCAATCAAAGCTTCACTCGCTCGCTCTGCTCTTAATCCAAATCGGTGTGCCCAGAAATCCAAACGCTTCGCGAATCTGATTCTCAACAAACCGCTCGTAGGAAAAATGCAGCTTGACTGGACGATCCGTAAACAGCACAAACGTCGGCGGAGCCACTCCTGCCTGCGTCATGTAGTAAATCCGCACGCGCTTGCTTACCGGGACTGAGGCACGGTCGAAATCAACCGTCTTCAGAAATCGGTTCATCTCGCTGGTCGTAACGCGTTTGCGCCGCTCGACTGCGACCTGCTCAATTAGAGGCAGAATCTTGTCTGTCCCCTTGCCATTCTGCGCGGAGATAAACAGCACCGGCGCATAGCTCAGAAATTTCAATCCATACCGCAGCCGCTCTTCATAGAGCTTGCGATCCTGCGGACGCTTCGAGTCCTGAATCCGCGCCGTCCGCGACTGGCTGATGGCGCGTTTCTCACCGCTGGCAATCAGGTCCCACTTGTTGACCACAATAATTACCGAGCGCCCGCTCTCATGCGCGTAGCCCGCGATGTTCGCATCCAGCGCACTCACGCCCTCGGTCGCATCCATCATGAAGAGCACGATGTCCGCGCTCTCAATATTCTTGCGCGCCATCACCACCGAAAGTTTTTCGGCCATCAGCTCGGTCTTGCCCTTGCGCCGAATGCCCGCCGTATCGATGAAGCGAATCTTGCGCCCCTTATATTCGACGACCTCATCAATCGAATCGCGCGTGGTGCCAGCGATGGGTGAAACAATCGCGCGGTCGCTGCCCGTAAGCTGATTGAGCAGCGTCGATTTGCCAACGTTGGGATGTCCGATGATGGCGACTTTGACTTCGTGAGGCGCGGGCTCGGCGGCCAGCTGTTCGTCATCCGCTGTTCGCTGTTCGTTGGTCGTTGGTCGTTCGCCGTGCACATGCGGGTCCTGCTCTTCGTCTTCTTCCGTATCCTCTGTATCCCCCGTGGTTAAGCTCTTCTTTGATTTCGCTAGCGGTGGGAACAACGGCAGCACCGCATCCAGCAGGTCGTCGAGCCCGCGACTGTGCTCGGCCGAGATCCCGAACACCTCGCGAATCCCCAGTTCGTGAAATTCCCCGACCAGCGAGTCCTGCTTGTCGCTATCAACTTTGTTCACCGCTAGGAACAGCGGCTTCCCCATGCGCTGCAGCGACGAATCAGCTCACGATCGGGCGCCTGCGAGCTCCGTGCGGGCATCGACGACCATAATGATTCCAACAGCTTCTTTCAGCGCGACTTTCGCCTGCCGAAAAATTTCCGACGGGATGAAATCCTTATCCTCGGGAATGATGCCGCCCGTATCCACCACGCGAAATGCGTGTCCGCGCCACTCCGCCTCGCCATAGAGGCGGTCGCGCGTGATGCCCGGCTCGTCGCCGACAATGGCGCGCCGCGATCCCGTCAGTTTATTGAACAGGGTTGACTTGCCGACGTTGGGCCGGCCCACGATGGCCAGGAGAGGCAAAACCGGCGAATTGGTGGTTGAAGGAGTTTGTTTCACTGACCACTGGCCACCGACCACTGGCCACTAGGTATTATAGAGACTCCGTGGCCTCTTCCTCCCATCCCGCGTCTACTTCCGTGGATATTCTCTCTACCAGTTCTTCGCACCGGGGGGCGTACTCTCGAAAACGCATCCCGCTTATGAGTTCCGCCGCGGCCAATTGCAGATGGCGCAGGCGGTCGAGGA
>CAWDPB010000118.1:0-17072 GCA_963804075.1 uncultured Acidobacteriaceae bacterium
CTTCGGCAGCTTGCTGACACGCGCAGCCAGGCTCCGAAGTCCCTCGGGAGTGTTTCCCGCGCCAATGTATTCGGACCCTTGAATATGGGCCTGAACAAACAACATGTGTGAGCCGACTTGAAACAGCAGCGGCTTCGGCATTTTGGACGGCTTGGCATTCAGGATGCCAACCAGTTCAGCCGGCGTCAGCGTCTTCATGTCAGTGCTGTCGGCAGCGCGGGCCAAGGGAGCCGAAGCGAGCACTGAAAACAAAATGGGAACGAGGAGTGAACTTAAGAGCAAGCGGCGGCAACACAAAAGCATAGGATGAATGGACTCCGGTCTTCATTATGGGCGTGAGGTTGCGGAAACAGCAAGGCGGAGATGAAGAAGGAAAGCCGCGTTCGGGCGCGAGTCCAAGCTCGGTGGACTCAGCCAAAAGCAGGCCCCCTGCTGGGTTCTGTTTTCACGGGTTTGCGCGAGCGGCCAGAGTACTTCCGTACCGTCTCTAGTACCTTGGTTACAGTGTGCCAGGAAACCAAGGCATTAATTGCGCTAGGAGTGCTATTTGAAGTACCGTAAGTCTTGGCGCCCACAACATATAGAATCTAGCTGCAACTCTCCAATTCCTCGATTCCAGAAAAACCCCATAAAACCCAAGAGAAACCCGAAGATTCTCGTTGGAGAGGCCCGTGGTTCCGGTTGAGATATGCTCAGCACACCAAAACTCACTCGAATGCGTTTAGATCGAGGAATGGTTCTTCCTGTTTCCTTAGCGCGCACGGGCAGAAAGGCTGTGCTGCAAAAGCGGAGATTCTGTGGAAGAGGAAAAACGAATGGCTGACTCGCGAGAAGTGATGAACATCCGGCAAGCTTCGCAGTATCTGGGAGTGAGTCCGGACACTTTGTACAAATACGTCAACGAACAGAAAATTCCGGCGTTCAAGCTGGGCAATCGCTGGCGCTTCAAGAAATCGAAGCTCGATCAGTGGATGGAAGAGAAGTCGATGGAACAGGAGCCGCGCGGCAAGAAGACGTGAAGGCGGCGACGACCTCAGGGTTGCAGTAGAAGTGTGGCCGGCAAGGCGCCGGCGCCAGATCGAACTTGCCGGCTAGGCCGGCGCAGACAAAAGGCGGACACATGTTAGGAATGCCAGCGAAAACGATCGTGGGTCTGGATGTGGGATCTTCGAGCATCAAGGCGGTTGAGCTCAGAAAGACAAGGGGCGGCATCGAGGTCGCGCATCTTGGATTGGAGCCGATTGCGCCCGATCTGGTCGTCGATTCCATGATCGTGGATTCCGGCCAGGTTTCCAGTTCCATTGCCAAGCTCTTCAACGAGACGCAGATCAAGTCGAAGGCGGTTGCGACGGCGGTCAGCGGACACTCCGTGATCGTCAAGAAGATCTCGCTGCCTTCGATGAGCGATCAGGAACTGTCCGACACCATCCAGAAGGAAGCGGCGCAGCACATTCCGTTCGATCTCGCCGACGTGAATCTCGATTATCAGATCCTTTCCGACGATGCGGCCAGTCCCCAAATGGACGTTTTGCTCGTCGCCGTCAAGAAAGACAAGATTTTGAACTACACCAACGTACTCTCGATGGCGGGGAAGACTCCGGCTATTGTGGATATCGATGCGCTCGCCTTGCAGAACTGCTACGAGTACAACTACGAGCCCGCGCCCGCTCAAGTGGTGGCCCTGCTCAATCTGGGTGCGAGCGTGATGAACATCAACATCGTGAAAGGCACAACGCCATTGTTCCCGCGCGATGTTTCGCGTTGGCGGACACCAATACACCGATTCGTTGCAGAAGGAGCTGGACCTGAGCTTCGACGATGCCGAGGCGCTGAAACTGGGCCGCAAAGTAGGCACGGTGCATGACGACGCCAAGACGCCGATCCTGCAGCAGGTCACGGAAATCATCGTGCTCGAAATTCAGAAGACATTTGACTTCTTCCGCGCCAGTGCGGCCGGTGAGCACATCGAGAAGATTTACCTGGCGGGCGGATCGGCCCGCGTGCCGGGACTGGTTGAAGCGCTGCGGCAGGAGTTCTCGATGCCAGTCGAGCTGTTCAACCCCTTCCAGAAGGTGCTGGCTCCATCGGAAGGAGCGGCGGCGGAACTGGTGGAACAAAACGCCGGCCAGTTGGCGGTCGCCGTGGGTTTGGCCCTGAGGAGCTTTGAAAAAATATGATCCGAATCAACCTGCTGGGTACCCCGAAACCAAAAGGCAAGAAGAGCACGAGCTTCGCCATGCCGACCATGGACTTCAACGTCGGCTCGCCGCTCATGCAGGTCGCTGGAGTGGTAATCGTCGCCGGTCTCCTCAATGCCGGCTACTGGTACCAGCTCGACAAGGACAAAAGAGTCATCGCCGAAAAGATGCAGCGGGCGGAGGCGCAAAATCGCGAACTGGCGGAGATCAAAGTGCGTTACCTGGACCGCCAGAAACAAGCCGAGTCCTACAAGCGGCGCGTGGATGTGATCGATCAGCTGCGCAACAACCAGACCGGTCCCGTCAGCCTGCTGGCCATGATCGGAGACACGGTGAATAACACCGAAGCAATCTGGCTGAACAGCATGCAGGATCAGGGAGCCAGCGTCGCCATTGACGGAACGGCGCTTAGCAGCGACGCGGTCGCCAATCTGATCACGAACCTGCAGAAGACCGGTTACTTCCGCAATATCGAAATCAAGGAAAGCTATCAGGACGACAACGTTAAGGACATGCAGGCCTTCCAGTTCACGCTGACCTGCGAAAAGGCGAAGTCGTAAAGGCGGAACGACCATGAATCTGGGCGAATTCACAGGGGTGAAGCTGTTGGGAACATTGGTGCTGGGGGCGGTCGTGTTGACCGGCGGACTGTACTTCACGGTCTTCAAGTCGCAGCGCGACGAAAACGCAGCCGCCCAGACCAAACTTCAGGCGAAACTGCGCGAGAACGCGGAGCTGGAGGCTTACCGGCCCAAGCTCGCGGATATCGAGCGTCAGCTGACCAGCCTGAAGCAGCAGCTCGAAATCGAACGTCGCATCGTGCCCGATGAAAAAGAAGTGGATAACTTCATGCGCATGGTGAGCGGGGAAGCGCGCAAAGCGGGCGTGGAGATTCGCCGTTATACGGCCAAGCCGTACAACACCCGCGAGTTCTACACCGAGGTGCCGTTCGAACTCGAGTTCGACGGCCCCTACTATTCCATGCTCGGTTTCTTCGACCGCCTCACGAAGGTTGAGCGCATTGTCAACGTCACCAACCTGGCGGTGGCTTCCACCAGAAAGCCGGCGGACGCAAAAGCGAAGCATACCTATCAGTACGCGCCAGGCGAAAGTGTGGTGGCCACATGCCTGAGCACCACGTATTTCAGCCACGATCTGGATCCGTCGGGGTCGGTTGCGGCCGCTCCGGCGAAGAAGTAGGAGGGTAAGGATGAAGCCTACGATGACAACGTTCGTTTGCGTGCTGGCGGCAGGCATGGCCTTGGCCCAAAATCCCAGCATCATCCAGAACACACGCGACCAGATGCAGACCGTGCATGACAACGCCACGGCTGCCTCGAATGCCGCGCTCGGCATTCAGCGGGAAAAAGCTTCGCCGCGCGCGAACCCCGTCCCTGCCAAGAGCTCAGCCTACGACCACGAAGCCGCGGTTGCGCCACGGCACGCCTCGAAGAACGCAGCTCAGCCCAAAGTTGTTACATCCGGGAAAGCTACGGTGGTCCACACAACCAGTGGGGCCAACCTGAAAAGGGCTGGGTCGATAAAGGCTGTTCCGGTTCCGGGTGACTCTGCGGGAAGCGAAACTGCCGAAGCCGAAGATCCCTCCTCGGCCGACGAAAGATATAACCCGAAAGGGAAGAGAGATCCTTTCCTCAGCCCGGTGGTGAACAAGGTGGGAGGATCGAGTTGCAGTACGGGCAAGAAGTGCCTCGAAATCGGCACGATCAGCCTGCGGGGCGTGGTGCGCTCGGACAACGGTTTCATTGCGGTTGTCAGTAACGGCATGAACAAGGCGTATTTCCTGCGGGAAAACGATCCGGTGTTCAACGGCTACGTGATCAAAATTACGGCGGACTCGATCGTGTTCCAGGAAACGCAGCAGGACCATTTGGGAAAGACTTTCACGCGGGAAGTGGTCAAGAAGATTACAACACCGGCCGTCTAGGACCGGGCGAGAAACGACTTTGATGAAACACATCGAGGCGAAGCGGCCTCGGATGGGGAGATAGGGAAATGCGAAAGCAACTGCTGGGTCTGATTGTTCCGCTGCTGGCGTTCGTGGTCATCGCCTCCGCGGCCGACATGACGGGTAAAGGAGTGGCCGCGAGCGCACAGTTAGAACGCCTCGAAGTCGCCCACAGCCAGGATGGATTGCGCGTCCAATTCAAGGCGACAGGCGCACTGGCGCCCAGAGTGACGACGCTCGAGTCTCCGGCGCGTCTCGTCATCGACCTTCCGAACACGGTCATGGCTACCAGGCAAAGCCACGTCGTGGTCGACGAGGAAGGCGTCAAGGACATCCGCATCGGGATGGACGGGCAACACAATACCCGAGTGGTGGTGGACCTGGCGGCAACCTGCCGCCATGAGCTGGTCTCGGCCTCGGATAACAGCTTTGTACTAAAGATCGGGAACCCCGCCGCCGACCGCCGCTCCGCGGCAGACGACAAACCAGCGGTGGCCCCAGCGCCGAAACTGGTGCTCGCTTCCGATACGGCCATCACGCCGCCCCTAACCCCGGTTCCGGCGACAAGCAGTGTACCTGCCGCTCCCGCCGTCACCAATGCCGCCGACAAGCCCGCGGACTTCGCCGTCGTCGAGCCGAAATATTCGGTGAAGAGCGACGCGAACGACCCGGCCGAGAAAGCCCAGGATGCAGCCAGCCGCTTTGCCGATAAGACGGCCTCCGAACTGGTTGCCAACAAGCCTAACGCCACCATGCAGGGGAACGCGGCGCCCATTCAGCCCGCCGTGAACCTGGCCGCGGAGCAGCAAAAGGAACAGCTTGAAAAAAAGCCGGCGACCAATGGCGCGAAATACACCGGCGAGCCGATCTCGGTCAACCTCAAGGATGTGGACCTGAAAGATTTCTTCCGCCTGGTTCACGAGATCAGCGGATTGAACGTTGTGCTCGACCCGAACATTCATGGCACGCTGACCATCGTGCTCGACGACGTTCCATGGGACCAGGCGCTCGATATCGTGCTCAAGAACAACGATCTGTCGCGGCAACTGGACGGCAACGTACTCCGCATCGCCACTCTCGATACTTTGAAGCATGAAGCCGAGGCGCGGCGCGCGCAGATCGACGCCGAGGCGCTCGCCGTGGACAAGGTCACCATCACCCGCTTCCTCAGCTACGCACATGCCAAGGACGTGCTGCCCACCATCCGCAAATTCCTGAGCCAGCGCGGAGACGTGGTCGCCGACGAACGCACCAACGCATTGATCGTCTCCGACATTCCCGCAGTGTTGCCGCAGATCAACCGCATCATTCAACAGATGGACCGCAAGACGCAGGAAGTGGAAATTGAAGCTCGTGTGGTCGCCGCGACCCGCAGCTTTGCGCGCGACATCGGCACGCAACTCGGCTTCGGATGGGGCAACGGAACCACGCAGGTTGGCGGCGTCCCCGGCGCAAACAATTCGTCTCCATACACCAACACAACCGCCCTCAATCCTCTGTACCCGACCAACACCACCGGCGTAATTCCGCTGTTCTCGAATCTGGGAGCAACCGGCCCGACCAGCGGTATTGGCTTCTCGACTGGCACCAATAACATGCGCATCGACTTCGCGCTGACAATGGCCGAGCAGCGGGGCCTTCTGAAGATTTTGTCCCGTCCTCGAGTGGTTACGCAGAACAACATTCAAGCAGTCGTGAAGCAAGGCGTGCGTATCCCGATCGTCACCGCTTCTCAGTTGGGTGGACCGGCCACAACAACATACGTCGACGCTTTCCTGCGGCTGACCGTGACTCCGCAAATCACCTCGGAAGGCACGATCTTCCTTAATGTGGACGTGGAGAACACGCTGCCAGACTTCAGCCAGGAGATCGGCGGCAACCCCACTCTGATCACCCAGCAGGCCACCACGCAAGTCCTGGTGACCGACGGCGGCACAGTCGTCATCGGTGGCGTCATTCAGACCAATAACTCGCTGAACGTTCAACAGGTTCCCGTGCTCGGTGATATTCCATATCTCGGCAATCTGTTCAAGCACCGCTCCGTTTCCACTTCGACGCAGGAGCTGATCTTCTTCATCACTCCGCGCATCGTTCAGACCTAGCCAACGTTGGGCCCCGAAATTTGCGTTAGAAAATAGCAAAGCCACTTCGAAAGAGGCGGCTTTGTGTTGTTAGGCCCTCCACAATGCTCCTGGGCCCAGGCTGTTACACTCAGGCTCATGGACTACGCTGCCCGCCTGCGAAGCTTGCAACTTGTCCTCCCGGCGAACAAACTCGACTTCCTGCTCATCACCCATCTTCCCAATATTCGCTATTTGAGCGGATTCACCGGCAGTGCCGCGGCCCTGCTGGTGGGCGGCGGCAGCGCCACGCTCTTCACCGATGGGCGCTACATCGAGCAGGCCAGGCAAGAAGTAAAGACCGCGCGGATTGTTATCGGCAGCAAGGCTCCGGCGCAGGCGGCCTCCGAATGGCTGATGGCGCATTGCGAGGATAAACCGTCGCGGAATCCCAAGCGTCGCGAAGGCCGCCAGCGACTCCGGCTCAATGAACGGGACGCCCACTGCGTCCTTGGTATTGAGCCGGAGTCGATGACCGCAGGCGCGCGCGACCGCTTGGCATCGGCGCTGCGCGGGAAGGTCCGCATACGGCTGGCGCTTCCGCTGGTCGAACGGGCGCGCATGGTGAAGGACTCCGATGAAGTTCAATTGATTCGCGATGCCGTAAAACTCGGCGCAAGCTTGTTTCGCTTTGCTTGCAAAAATATCCGGCCGGGCATCCGCGAGATCGAAGTGGCTGCGGCCATGGAATACGAGGCGCGCGGCAAAGGGGCCGAGGGCATGTCGTTTCCGACCATTCTGGCTGCGGGAGCGCGATCGGCCGTCGTCCATGGACGCGCATCGGCGGCGCGCATCCCCGCCCGCGGGTTCGTAGTGTGCGACTTTGGTGTTATACTCGCCGGTTATTGTTCGGATCGCACGCGCACGGTGCACGTGGGGCGGCCCTCAAGCGAGGCCCGCGAGTTCTACTCCGCCGTGCTGGAAGCGCAGTTGGCTGCGATTGCGGCGGTTCGTCCGGGAATCTCTGCCGCCGAAGTGGACGCGGCTGCACGAAACGTGCTGCGCAAGCGCAAGCTGGCTCGCTGGTTTACGCATTCAACCGGCCACGGCGTGGGGCTAGAGATTCATGAGGCGCCGCGGTTGGCGGCTGCCCAGCCGCAGAAGCTTGAGTCTGGCATGGTCGTGACCGTCGAACCGGGCGCGTACGTTCCCGGGAAGTGGGGCGTGCGCATCGAGGATGTGGTCGTGGTGACGCCTTCGGGCTGCGAAGTGCTGACGCCCACCGACAAAGAACTGGTTGTGATTTGATTGGCTTTCATTTTGAGTCGTCTTAGCTCGGCGAGAAACAGTGACGTGTTGAGCGATTCTTAGGAGTTCATGCGATCACCGTACCCGCCGCGAAACAGGGCGGCATCTTGAAAGCGGAACCTGTCGTTATCCATGAATCAAAAAGAGCTCAAAGAACTTATCGATTTCATTATTGAAAAAGGCATCGCCGAGTTCGAACTCGAGCGAGGCGATGTCAAGGTAAAGATCAAGCGCGCCTTGGAACCCCACGCCGTAGCATTCCCCGATACACGCTACGTCGCCATGCAGCCGCCCGCGCCGGTCGCAGGGGTGCCTTCTGCTCCGGCACCGAAAGTGGAGGCAATGGCAGCTCCTCCCGCGCCCGAGCCGGAAGAGAATTTCCACATTGTGAAATCGCCGATTGTCGGCACGTTCTACGAATCGCCGTCGCCCGGCGCGCCCCCGTTCGTCAAAGTGGGAGACACTCTGGAAGTGGGCCAGGTGTTGTGCATTGTCGAAGCCATGAAGCTGATGAACGAAATTGAATGCGACGTTGCCGGCGAGCTGGTGAAGAAACTCGTCGGCAACGGCCAGCCCATCGAATACGGGCAGGACCTGTTTGCGGTCCGGCCGGTGAAATAGCTCTCAGCTGTCAGGTCTCAGGTCTCAGGAAAATCGGGTGCTGGTTGGCCCGAATATTTGCCTGAGACTGAGACCTGAGAGCTTTCGTCTTATGTTCAAAAAGATCCTGGTAGCCAATCGCGGTGAAATTGCGCTGCGCGTCATCTGCGCGTGCAAGGAGCTGGGAGTCCGCTCGGTGGCCATCTACAGCGAAGCCGACCGGAATTCGCTCCATGTGCGCTTTGCCGACGAAGCCATTTGCATCGGCCCGCCCCAACTGGCGCTGAGTTACCTCAACATCCCCGCCGTAATCAGCGCCGCCGAAATCGCCAACGTGGATGCCATCCATCCCGGCTACGGCTTGCTTTCCGAAAACGCGAACTTTGCCGAAGTGTGCGATGCCTGCCACATCAAGTTCATTGGGCCGACTCCCGACGTCATCCGACTGATGGGCGAAAAAGAAAAAGCGCGCGCTGCCATGAAGAAGCATGGCGTCCCCATCCTTCCCGGCTCCGATGGCGTAATTCCTTCCGCCGAGGAGGCTTTGGAGTGGGCGCGGCAGGTCGGATTCCCGGTCATCATTAAAGCCTCAGCCGGAGGCGGCGGGCGCGGCATGCGCATCGTGCGCAACGAAGACGATCTCCCCGGACTTTATCGCGCCGCGCAGTCCGAGGCGGCGGGTGCGTTTGGCAACGGCGATCTTTACATGGAGAAGTACGTCGAAAACCCGCGCCACATCGAGTTTCAGGTGCTGGCCGACGAGCACGGAAACGTGGTCAGCCTGGGCGAGCGCGAGTGCTCAATCCAGCGCCGTCATCAAAAGCTGCTGGAAGAATCGCCCTCGGTCATGGTGACGCCGGAACTGCGCGCCGAAATCGGCGGCATCCTAAGCAAGACCCTGAGCGCCGTCGGCTACCACAATGCAGGCACAATCGAGTTCCTGATGGATCAGGATCGCAAGCTTCATTTCATCGAGATGAACACCCGCATTCAGGTCGAGCATCCGGTCACCGAGATGGTCACCGATGTCGATCTCGTGAAGAGCCAGCTCATGATCGCCGCCGGCGCGAAAATGGCCGATGTCTTGCAGGGTCCGATCGTGCATCGCGGCCACGCCATCGAGTGCCGCATCAACGCCGAGCATCCGGAAAAATTCACGCCCTCGGCAGGGAAGATCACGACCTTCAATCCCCCCGGCGGCACCGGAGTGCGCATGGATACCGCCGCGTATGCCGAGGGCACGATTCCTCCCTATTACGATTCGCTGATTGCGAAGCTGATTGTTCGCGGCAAGGATCGCGGCGAAGCCATCTCGCGTATGAGCCGGGCACTGGAGATGTTCATCGTGGAGGGAATCTATACCGACAATCCCGCTCCACCGCCGCATCCTGGCCGACCCGGATTTTCGCGCAGGCAAGTTCGACACCGGCTTCATCGAGAGGTTTCTGGCGAAGGGAAAATAGGCCCTTTCCGAGTAGTGAAGTCACAGCGGGGAGACGCTCTGGTCCCTGAAATACTAATTCAAAGCCCAACAAGTTACAGAATCACTCCGGCGCTGGCATCGCCAACGCCAATCTTTCCGGGCCTTTTCAGGCCGTTGTATCCGACCCCAATATCTGGTCGGAAACGTGTGAAGACTAGTCTGCTTGGGGGGATCCCAGAAGATCTGCTCACAATTCAGGGACGCGACGGACCCATCGGGCTTAGCAAAGGCCCAGCACTCGCGGTACTCACCACCTAGCCATTCGGTTTGACCAAGAACGAAGTTCGTATTACTCGTGTGCGGCACCCGCCCCGCATTATCAAGAAACTTGTAACCGCCGATAGAGCCTGCCGCGACGATAAACAGCAGGACCAAAAACCTCGCAAACTCCGGCTTACCACCTTCTTCGGCCACGCGTAAGATTATATGATGAGACATTCCGGCGAGGTCGTGAAGCCGAGTGCATTCCAGTTTGCGGGCCACGCCTGTGATGAAAGCAGAGATCGCGAATCAAATTTGGGAACTGGAGGCATTGGTCAATGCGTAAATCACGTAAGCAAGACCAAGATTGAAGCCAATCCGAATAGTCTACGTATACCGATCTATGTCATTCGATCCGGCAAGAGGGGACTAACCATCACATGCGCGGACAGCAAGCACGGCTTCAAGGTGGGCACCTCTCCGGTGCAACTTGAAAAGTTCAGGGCAAAGATCGAAAACCTGTTCGTCGAACTGGTTGAAAAGCGCGCATCCACACTATGACCCCACTACCTGTTAGTGCCCTTCACGCCCGCCCCGCAAACTCCCGTGTCTCCGTAGACACTTTTACTTTCTCCCCTTCTTTGATGAACAGAGGAACCCGGATCTCGATGCCGGTCTCCAGCTTCGCTGGCTTGGTTACTGTCCCGCTCGACGTGTCGCCACGAACCGCAGGTTCGGTATAGGTGACGTTCAACTCGACATGGGGCGGTAAGTCCAACCCAATAGGATTGCCGTTGTACTTATGCAACTGAATGATGGATCCTTCCACCAAAAAGTCCAAAGCATCGCCCATCATCTCCGAAGAGAGCGTGAGCGTCTCAAAGCTCTCCTGATCCATGAAGTGAAAACCAGTTCCATCGCTGTAGAGATACGACGCCGGCACCGTCTGAAGATCCGGCTCCTTGAATTTATCGCTGGCCTTGAATGTCTTGTCGAAGACCGCGCGCGTCAGCAGATTGCGCATCTTGAGCCGAACCAGCGTCTGGCCGCCGCGGGCGGTGGGGGTGGAGACTTCCGCTTCCATGCACACATAAGGAGCGTTGTCGAATTCGAAATACGTCTTGCGCTTTACGTCAATAGCATCAATGAGTGCGGCCATGGTTTCCCTATATATTCGATTGTCATCCCGAGCAAGCGGTTTTTGCGCAGCGAGGGATCTGGGCGAGCCGCACGACGCGTCGCGTTTTTTGCGACGCATAAATCGCGCGTTTGGCTCGCTTCCTTTTTTATTGAGCCAGTACCGGAATCCGGCTTTCCTTCAATTACCGCCGAAACGACCTTTAGAATAACAGGTGGACCACGCTGTCCCATCGGCGGAGACAGAAGCGGTAGTGTCCGAAATGGAAGCCGGCTTGGCCGATCACGTTTGGGTGTTGAAAGAAACTGCTGGCAGCGGGAGAATGACGCGATGGACACATCCGACAGATTCAAGGGCGAAGTACGTTGCCCCCCGACACTTGAAGACCTGTTGACCCGACTCCGGCGTCTGCATGAAAGAAGGCGGAGACAACACGAGCAACACCGCGCCAAGAAACGTCGTCGTAGCACTCTTAGGGGTAAAGCGCGCCAAAAGGTGCTCAAGTCAACCGGCAAGCGGTGCCACATCTGTGGTGGGTTAATAGCAAAGAAGTGGCAAGCTGATCACGTACTGGCTTTCAGCGCAGACGGCAAAAATTCACCAGAAAACTATCTTCCGGCGCACCGGCTTTGCAACCGTTATCGCTGGGACTATGGCTCGGAAGAGTTCCAATGGATTCTCAAAATCGGTATTTGGGCACGAACGCTGATGAAAAACAGTTCACCCGGCAAGGAACTTGGACGGCGGATGGCCGAGAGGTTCTTTGGGGACGAAAAGTGACCAGACGTCCATCGGCAAGAGCTGGCCTGGAGGCAATTGTAAGGGCGGAGCTGCCACGAGGCGAAACTCACCAACGCACTTCTCAGATACTAGCCAGGAACTCCATGCACATTCCACGCCTCTATCCCATTCTCGATGCCAGCTGTTTCGCCGACGCTGAAGCCATATTCACCGCCGCCGACGAACTGGCCACCGCCAGCGTCACCCTGCTCCAATACCGCAACAAATCCGGCAACGCTCGCGAAATGCTCGACCACGCCCGCGAATTAAAGGGCCGCGTGGGAGACCGCGTCACGCTCATCATGAATGACCGCGCCGACCTCTGCCTGGCCGCCGATTTCGACGGCCTCCACGTCGGCCAGGACGATCTCTCTCCCGAGGCCGCGCGCCACATCATCGGCCCTGCGGAGAGCATGAGTTCCAGAGATCGCGAAAAAACTCCGGTTTTGGCTGGCGTAGCGCTTCAGCGCTGCGATAAGTCCAATATTCATAATGCGGCTTTAGCCGCTGAGGTCAACTCCTGCTCGGAGAGAAAGACGCCGCGCCTGCTGGGCGTGTCCACCCACAATCCCGAACAACTAGCCGAAGCCGATAAAACCACGGCCGACTATCTAGCCATCGGCCCGGTCTTCGCCACATCAAGCAAGGCCAATCCCGATCCCGTAGTTGGCCTCGAAGGAGTGCGCCGGGCAAGGGAACTGACCAGCAAGCCGATTGTGGCGATTGGCGGAATCACTCGCGCAAACGCCCGCTCCGTGATCGACGCCGGTGCCGACGCCGTCGCCGTGATATCCGACTTGATACGGCATCCCCGCAAATCAGCAGAGGAATTTCTAGCCATTCTGAGGTAAAGTCAATGACTTGCATAACTCAGGTGTCAGGTAGCAGGCGTCGGGTATCAGGAAACCCTCAGCACCACCCGAGACCTGATACCTGATACCTGATACCTGATACCTGATACCCGACACCTAACCCATGAACGACGTTCAGCCGCCATCACAAACCTCCGCGCGCAGCGACTGGGAACGCCACACTCACCAGGACCATGAACTAGTCAAAGGTCTCGGCCTGACCAGCGCGACCATGCTGGTGATGGGCTCGATGATCGGCTCCGGCATCTTCATCGTGTCGGCTGAAATCGCGCGCGAAGTGCAATCGCCCGCTCTGCTGATCGCGGCCTGGGCAATCACCGGCTTCCTCACAATTGTCGGCGCGCTCTGCTATGGCGAACTCGCCGCCATGATGCCCCGCGCCGGTGGCCAATACGTTTACCTCCGCGAGGCCCTCGGCCCGCTCTGGGGCTTTCTCTACGGCTGGACCCTCTTCCTCGTCATCCAGACCGGCACAATTGCCGCCGTGGGCGTGGCATTCGGCAAGTTCCTCGGAATCTTCTGGCCCGCGATTTCCTCCAGCAACTGGATCCTCCATTTCTGGAAAGTCCCGAAGTTTCCTGTGGGCCCCATGGTACTAGGCGGCATGGACGTAGGCCTGAATACGCAGAACCTGGTCGCAATCCTGGTAGTAGTAGTGCTCTCCGTCATCAATATTTTCGGCGTGAAAACCGGCGCGCTGATTCAAAACGTCTTCACCACAGCCAAAGTTTCCGCGCTGTTGGGGCTCGTGATCTTCGGAATTTTCCTCGGCCGCAACGCCCTGGCCATCGCCGCGAATTTCGGATCGAACTTCTGGAAGAATGCCGCCCTCGGCACGCTGCACGAAGTAGGCGCAGGCGCTGGTGCCAGCGTCTTCGTTTCCACGCTGACCGTGCTGGCCATCGCGCAAGTCGGGTCCCTCTTTTCCGCCGACGCCTGGAACAACGTGACCTTCACCGCCGGAGAAGTCAAGAATCCCAACCGCAATCTGCCTCTGTCGCTGGCCTTGGGCACAGGCGTGGTCATCGCCCTCTACATCGGCTGCAACTTCATTTATCTGGGAGCGCTTCCGCTCGCCGGCAGCCCCACCGGCTCCACGCTCGTCGAACGCGGCATTCAGTACGCCAGCGAAGATCGCGTCGCCACCGCCATCATCACGCAGATGTTCGGCTCCTACGGCGGCAAGATCATGGCCATCGCCATCATGATTTCCGGCTTCGGCTGCTGCAATGGCCTGATCCTCGCCGGTGCGCGTGTCTACTACGCCATGGCGAAAGATGGGCTATTCTTCCGCAAGGTGGCGCAACTGCATCCCACCTACAAAACGCCAGTCGTCTCGCTGATGGTGCAAATGGTCTGGACCGCCATCCTCTGTGTCTCCGGCAGCTACGGCCAGCTGCTCGACTACATCATTTTTGCGGTGCTTGTGTTCTACATCCTCACCATCTTCGGCCTGTTCGTTCTGCGCCGAACCCACCCGGATGCCGAGCGCCCATATCGCGCCGTCGGCTATCCAATATTGCCTGCCATTTACATCGTGATGGCTTTGTTTATCGACATTGTCCTGTTACGCTACAAGCCGCAATACACCTGGCCCGGATTGATCATCGTTCTGCTGGGCATCCCGGTGTACTATTTGTGGTCGCTGCGAAGCTCCAAAGCGGCAACTTAGGGCTCAAGGAGAAACTCACGAATGTCCAATCTGTTGGCTACCAAGCCGCTTGAAATGATCATGGAAGAATCCTCGGAGGCCGGGGAGCATTCGTTAAAGCGGGCGCTGGGCCCCACAAATCTGATCACCCTCGGCATCGGCGCCATTATTGGTGCTGGCATTTTTGTACTTACAGGCGCTGCGGCAGCGCAGTATGCCGGGCCCGCAATCGTACTCTCCTTCATTCTTGCGGGGATTGCCTGCGCATTCGCCGGTCTCTGCTACTCGGAGTTCGCCGCGCTCATCCCGATCGCCGGGTCCGCCTACACCTATGGCTATGCGACTCTCGGCGAGATTTTTGCCTGGATTATCGGATGGGACCTGATCCTCGAATATGCGTTTGGTGCAGCCACGGTTGCCTCCGGCTGGAGCGGTTACGTAAATAGCTTTCTGCAGGACTACGGCATTCACTTGCCGCCCTCGCTCACCGCGACCCGGGCACGGATATGGTGATGTACCACGACCGCTGGGAGCGCCTGGCGACCATCGCCGACCTTACAGGCGCGCGGCGTCGATCCTGCGACTCTTACGCATGTGTCGGGTTCGTTCAACCTGATCGCATTCCTCGGTATCGTCGTCGTCACGCGATCCTGGTGATCGGCATTCAGGCCACTCGGCCGACGACATTCAACTCGGCAAATCATAATCTCAAGGTGACGATCGGCCTACCGGTTCATCGACATTGCATGCCGGCTATGATTCTTAAGAACCCCCGAAATGCAGCGACGCAATAGGCATGCCTTCATCCCACCCAATACCCGAGAGTTCGGGCATTACGGCTGGTCGGGAATTCGCGTGGCGCGGCGGTAATTTTCTTTGCCTATATCGGCTTCGACGCGGTCTCCACCGCCGCGCAGAAGCGAAAAAGCCGCAACGCGATATGCCCATCGGCATTCTCGGATCGCTAGTCATCTGCACCATCCTCTACATTCTCGTTTCCGGCCTTCTCACGGGCATTGTCTCTTACACCGCATTGAACGTCCCCGATCCGGTTGCAGTCGGCATCGATCAGACCGGCGTAAGATGGGGTAGCTTCCTCGTAAAGTTAGGAGCAATCGCAGGCCTGGGCAGCGTAATGTTAGTCATGCTCCTGGGCAATCGCGCGTGTTCTTCTCCATGTCGCGTGACGGCTTGCTCCCCCAATGGGCGGGCGCGGTGCATCATCGCTTCCGGACTCCCTGGATTTCGAGCATCACCGTCGGCATCTTCGTGGCGATCTTCGCATCGCTTATCCCCATCGGCATTCTCGGCGAACTCGTCAGCATCGGCACATTGCTGGCGTTCGTAATCGTCTGCGCGGGCGTATGGATCTTGCGCGTTCGGCGCCCGACCTGCCGCGTCCATTTAAGACACCGATGGTGCCCTTGGTGCCCATCATGGGGATTCTCGTGGCCGGACTCATGATGGTCAGCCTGCCGCTAAGCACCTGGCTGCGCCTGATTATCTGGCTGGTGATCGGTATGGCTATCTATTTCGGATACGGACGCCATCACAGCCGCGTGCAAGCCGCATTAGAATCCCGCAAAAAGACATAAGCTGTAATCGATCGAACTCAACCTTGCGGAAAGCGCCGGCAATGCTCAACATATCGGACACAGACGGGTATCCGATTCGGGGAGATTTTGAGTGTAATCGGGATGTTACGTCACCTACGTTTCGGTGAATGGCCTAATGCTTTCAAATCAGAGTGTCACCCTTTACTTACACTTTGAGGTGAATTTGCCGGACACCATTGTCCCCACATCCGATCCCAACGATCCCCGTCACAGGATAGGGACCCTGCTGCAAGAGGCAAATCGACAACAGGGTGCCGGACATTTTGGGGATGCCGAACTCTCAATCGCGGCGGCGAGGCGTCTTGCACAAGGCCATACACAGGTACTCGCAGAAATCGATTTCTTTTGTGCACTCTCACTTCTGGAGCAGGACAAGCAAGATGAAGGAGTTGAAGCTCTGTCAGCGCTGTTGTTTCAGCACAAAGCGTTGTTCGACACTTCCGAAGGACGTGACCTGTACGAGTTGGTACAGGTACAGCGAGCGTTTTCTCTGATACATCTCGAAAGAAAAGAGGAAGCGCGTCCTCTTCTGGAGGAGGGATCGGTGTCCCTTGCGGCATCTGCCTGGGCAGAAGGCCTGTCCAAATAACTGTGGAGTGCAGTCCAAGCGAGATAAGACGCCACGCGCGCCTTATCTCGCCTCGCGTTTAAACCGAATCGCGCTCTAGCGGTGCCGCTGCCGCCCGCCATGCGTCACCACCCCGATATCCGGGGAGAGCGTGTTCTGCTTTCGCTTCATGGCCAGCGTCGCCTACGTTGCCTCGCCCATCCCGCGCCTCGTTTCCGTGGAAGTGGTTGAAGCGCTGCGCCCCGCGCCCCGGCAACGGTCCAGCGTAACCGTGATGAGGATCAAAGCGGTTGTCGACATGGCCGAAAAAGCCGTGAGGGCCGTGAAACCAGGGGCCTGCTCCAATAAACACCCCGCCAACAAACCAATCGGGCCCATAGTAGCCGTAAGGAGCACAGTCATATGGGGCATAGTCGAAGTACCCGTAAGGGCACACGGGAGCCGGCTCCGATGTTTACGCCGACGGAAACCTGGGCTCGCGCCACAGGTGCACAGCATAAAAGCCCAGCTACGAGAACTGCGAAAGCAAGCGCACTGACTTTGGACATAATTTCTCCTTGTTCGTTCAGAGTTTCAACCTGGACAACTGAGGGCCAGCATAATACCAAGGATCAATAACGGGCAACTAGCT
>CAWDPB010000119.1:0-5564 GCA_963804075.1 uncultured Acidobacteriaceae bacterium
CCCTGCGGCTCTTCGTAAGGCCCACGGAAAAGCCGCAGACCTTGAAAAACAGGTCCGCGCTACCTCCCAGTTGGCGGGGGTCGAGGCCAGGGTTCTAAGAACCTTGCCATGAACCTTTTCTCATGGAGTCTTCGGACTTACCCGGGACTCTTTCCAAGCGCGCCCTGTCGCGATCCCCGCCCGAACAAGAATTCCTGAATCAGCAAGCACTTCCAGCTCACGCCGAGGCCTCGCCCAGCTTTCCCACTCGGCAATTCCTTTTGGCTCTCCACTTGCTCCCCAGCTTTAGTGCCTATGGACGAAGATACAAACAAGTCAGAGACCGGCAAGAAACGCCCGACTACGGTGCGCTTGGCCTTGGTCGTGGTTTTGGTTTTGGTAGCGGCGGGGGGAGCAGGGTTTTACCTGCTGCGAAAACCGGGCTCCGCCGCGCACAAGAAGGTCAACACGGACTCCGAGGCGCGAGCCGTCATGGACCTCGATCCGTTTGTGGTGAATCTGGCGGATCCCGACGGAGACCGCTTCCTGCGCGTCGGGATCGACCTCGGGCTGCGACAAGCACAAACGGAGCATAGCCAGGGAAACCAAGTCGAAACCCCGCCGGCCCGCACGCGCGACGCCATTTTGATGACCTTGACCACCTGTAAGGCTGACAACCTTTTGGCCCCCGACGGCAATAGTGTGGAGAGAATCGTGACGGGGTGTATGAAGCTCTCATACAAAACACCAAGGACAATGTAGACCGTGACCAACGCGGCGAGAATCAGCAACGATTCATTCGACAGCGAATTGCGGAACGACGCTGCCGTTCCCTGAAAGTCCGCCTGCAGACTTGGCGGCGGGGTGAAGTCCTGAGCCATCTTGTCAATCTTGCTGATCGCCGTGCCCAGCGAGGCTTTGGGCGAGAGATTAAAGGAAATCGTGACCGCGGGAAATTGCCCTTGGTGAGTAATGGTCAGCGGCTCGCGGATTAAGGACAGGTGCGTAAAAGCGTCGAGAGGCACGGCATTTGACGGTAGCGAACTGCTGGTGACGTTCGAGCTGACCGTGGTCTTTGCCAGGGCGGTTTGAATCGGTGCGAGCAGAGATTGCCCCGGCGTCGGCGTGTATTGCGCCGATTCAGTCACCGCATTAGACCCGGCCGATGCGGAACTCGACGACGAAAACGAAGTGGCTGCACCCGCGCCAACTGCCGCCGAAGAGGCATTCGATTGAAGAAAAATGGACTGCAATTTATCGGGACTAGTTTGGAAAGTTGGCAGCGCCTCCAGAATTACGTGGTATTGGTTGAGCTGCGTGTACATCGTGCTGATTTGCCGCTGGCCGAAAGCGTCGTAGAGAGCGTTGTCAATGGTTGCCGTTGCAATGCCAAGGCGCGAAGCCGTCACCCGATCGATGATTCAGCGAGACAGCAAGGCCGCCGGTCTGCTGGTCGGTGGCCACGTCTTCCAGTTCCGGCATCTTTCAACTTCGACAGGAATATCTGTCCATTGGTTCAACTCGTTTACATCGGGATCTTCCAGCGTGTACTGATATTGCGTGCGGCTCACGCGGTCATCCACCGTGATGTCCTGAACCGGCTGCATATAGAACTGTGATGCCCTGCACCTATCGCGAAGCTTGGGTTGCAGCCGCCGGATCACATCGGACGCGTTCATCTGCCGCGATCGCTCAGCGGCTTCAAGATTGATCGAGAATGCGCCGCTATTCAGGGTCGTATTCGTGCCATCCACGCCAATAAACGATGAAAGGCTTTCTACCGCCGGGATCTTGCAGGATCACGTTGCGCCACTTCCTGTTGCTTTTCGCCCATGGCCGCGAAAGAAATCGATTCCGGCGCTTGCGAAATGCCCTGAATCACGCCCGTATCCTGCACCGGGAAAAATCCCTTGGGGATCATGATGTAGAGCAACACGGTGAGAACCAGCGTTGCCAGCGCCACCAGCAAAGTGATGGTCTGATAGCGCAACACGACTTTGAGTGTGCGTCCATAAAACGCGATCATGCGGTCGAACACATGCTCCGACAGCGATAGAACTTCCCCTGCTGCGATTCCGGCGTGTGCGCAGGATGCGCGCGCACATCATCGGCGTGAGCGTCAGCGAAACCACCGCGGAGATCACGATGGTCACCGCCAGCGTCACCGCGAATTCGCGGAACAGCCGCCCGACCACGTCTCCCATGAACAGCAGCGGAATCAGCACCGCAATCAGCGAAACTGTCAGCGAAACGATCGTGAAGCCGATTTGTTCCGCGCCTTTCAGCGCCGCCTGCATCGGGCGGTCGCCTTCTTCCATGAAGCGCGAGATGTTTTCGATCATCACGATGGCATCATCCACCACGAAGCCGGTGGAAATGGTCAGCGCCATGAGCGACAGATTGTCCAGGCTGTAGCCCAGCACGTACATCGCCGCCAACGTGCCCACCAACGAAAGGGGCACGGCAACGCTCGGGAATGATCGTCGCTTACAAACTGCGCAAAAACAGAAAGATAACCAGTACGACCAGCCCGACGGTCAACATCACTCAAATTCAACATCGTCGACCGAGGCTTGAATGCTGCGTCGTCAGGTCGGTGAGTTTCGTCACGTTGAATGCATGCCGGAAGGTTGGCCTCAAGTTGAGGAAGGAGTTTCTGAATG
Organism: uncultured Acidobacteriaceae bacterium; assembly: GCA_963804075.1. Classification (GTDB taxonomy): domain Bacteria; phylum Acidobacteriota; class Terriglobia; order Terriglobales; family Acidobacteriaceae; genus Acidiflorens. The sequence continues at coordinate 2,643 of CAWDPB010000119.1, forward strand.
CTTTGACGACGATGATGGTGTTGGCGCCGGGCTGCCGCTGAATGTTAAGAATCACCGCCGGCGTCTGGTTCATCCACGCGGCCTGATTCGTTGTTCTCGAGCCGTTGACGACCTTAGCCACATCTGTCAGCAGGACCGGCGCGCCATTGCGGTAGGCCACGACCACATCGCGGTAATCCTCGCTGGTCACCAATTGGTCGTTGGCGTCGATCTGGTAGTCCTGCCGCGGGCCATCGAAGTTGCCTTTGGCCGCGTTGATGCTGGTCTGAGTCAGGGCGCGTGCGCAGCGACTCCAAATCAATGCCGTACGACGAAGGCGCCTGGGATTCGCCTGGATGCGTACCGCCGGCTTTTGGCCGCCGCTGATGGTCACCAGGCCCACGCCGCTCAACTGCGAGATCTTCGGCGCCAGCCGCGTATCCACCAGGTCTTCCACCTTGGAAAGCGGAATTATGTCGGAGGTAATGGCGAGCGTCAGCACCGGCGCATCGGCCGGATTTGTTTTGCTGTAAATCGGCGGAGCCGGCAGGTTTGAAGGCAGAAGACTCTGCGCCGCATTGATGGCGGATTGCACTTCTTCTTCGGCAACATCAATGGGCAGTGTGAGCACGAATTGCAGCACCACCACCGACACTCCGCCGGCGCTGGTCGAAGTCATCTGGCTCAAGCCTTGCAGCTGGCCAAACTGCCGTTCCAGCGGAGCAGTCACCGTGGTGGCCGTGACATCGGGGCTCGCGCCCGGATAAAAGGTGAGAACCTGAATGGTCGGGTAATCCACCTGCGGCAGGGCGGAGACCGGCAACTGAAAATACGACACGATGCCCGCCAGCATGATCGCAGCCATCAGCAACGAGGTTGCGACCGGCCGCAGAATAAATGGCCGAGACGGACTCAAGGCGTCTTCTTCTCCGATTGCGCGCCTTGGGGAGCGTTTTGCTGCTGCGGCTGCTGCGGCTGCTGCGGCTGCGAGTGCTGCCCTGTCGGCTGCTGCACTATATTCACCTTGGAGCCATTCTGCATCTTTTCAAAGCTGCTGCCAGCCACCACCTCGTCGGGATTCAAGCCATTCACTTCCGTTACGCCGTTGTCGGTCACTCCCGTCGTTATGTTGCGTTGCTGCGCCGCGCCGTTCTGGATCACCCACACGTAGGCTTGCGTTCCGTTGTGCTGAATGGCAGAAGCGTCCACCAGCGTCACATCGTGCAGAGTGTTCACCAGCAACCGCGTGTTCACAAATTGATTCGGAAACAATGCATTGTCCTTGTTGTCGAACACAGCGCGCATTTTCACGGTGCCAGTCGTGGTGTCGATCAGGTTATCGGTAGTCAGCAACTTGCCTTTGGCGATCATCTTCGACTGCGCGCGATCCATAGCCTGCACAGTGAGCGACGGCGTCTTGCGCATCTGAGCGAGCACTTGTTGCAGATTATCTTCCGAGATCGTGAAAACGGCCGTGATCGGCCGGAGCTGTGTGATGACCGCCAAAGTCGTACCGCCGCCGGCAGTCACCACATTCCCCGGATCTACCAGGCGCAAACCAACCCGCCCGGTAATGGGAGCGACTATATGGCAGAATCCAACCTGCACGCGGTCATAATCCACTGCTCCCTGATCGTTTTTCACGGTGCCTTCGTCCTGTAGCACCAGCTTTCCCTGATCGTCCAGTTGCTGCTTCGCAATCGCATTGCGGGCCCACGCGGCCTGATAGCGCGCCAAGTCCATCTGAGCCTGCTCCAATAGATGGGTGTCGCGCTCCAGCGTACCCTCGGCCTGCTTCAAGGTGGCCTCATACGGACGCGGGTCGATGTCCACTAAAGCATCGCCGGTCCTCAACAACTGGCCTTCCCGGTAATGCACCTTCACAACCTGGCCCGTGACCTGGCTTACGATCGAGTCGGTATAGACCGGCGTCACGGTGCCAATCGCTGTGAGATAGACTCCGATGTCACCCTTGGATGCCTTAACACTGGTCGCGGTCACCGGGCCGCCAAAACCGCTCCGGCCCGTTGGCGACGTCGATGGGGCATTGCTGCGCGTCACGACCCACCAAAACACCAGCCCGAAGACTATCAGCACAATGATCCATATCCACGCGCGGCGCTTGGGCTTGGGCTCCGCGATTGCGGATTCACGGTTGGGTGGTGGAAGATCGGGCGAGAAGCGGCGTGCCAGTGACTTGGTCGGTCATCGTATGATTAGTCGAACTAAATCTTCTTCTCTCTCAAAGACTGTAGAATCTTCCCGGCAGTCACGTCCACGCCGGACGCACCAAGTTCACTATTATGGCTTATTCGTCCGGGGAGTAGCGTAAAGTCCTGTAAAAGCTGCGGGAAAATCGGGCCGAATTCTAAGTGTTATGTTTCCGTTCTTTCCCGTACACGCGCGGAAACGCGGTCACTTGGCTGGCTTCCCCCTTGATCGCCCATGCCGGCGTCCGAGCCGATCGGACACTTCAATGTAGATCATCAGAATTGGCACGATGAGCACAACCGTCGCCGCTAGAACCAGCAACAATTCGTTGCGAAATTCCCAGAAAAGTGACACCACGGCCCCAACAAAACTCCCAAGAATACTGTGGAGATGAATCATCACCGCCAGCCAGATGACGGCCCCGATCGCGAGCGTGGTCGAGAGCGCCAGGACACGTTCCGGCCGAGGCGTGCAAATCAGCAGCACGGCGACGAAGAGGACATAGAAGATGACGGCGCCCATGTTCGTCCCTCAAATTCCCCTCAAAGGCGCGGATCGCGCTCGATATGCATCTGGTTCAACCTTTTTTCAAGCCCTAAATCGAATTCTCTACCTTATTGTTCCCAAGCTTTAAGATACTCCGTGTTCCTGCGTCCGCGCCCTGCGTGACGGCCATCACATGCGGCTGTTCGTCCCGGACGCGACAATAGAAAAGTTTCACGCGAGCGCCAG
>CAWDPB010000120.1:0-10057 GCA_963804075.1 uncultured Acidobacteriaceae bacterium
GACGGCCCACCAAATCGATCTTCTTCATGATCTCGGCGTAGGGGTCTTTGGTCAGGTCCATTCTCGTCATGCGGAAGAGCGTCTTGTGGTCCCGTGCCAGAAGGAACTCGTACGACTGCTTTTTTTGCGGGCCGACAAATTCGATCGTCAAAGCGTCGTAATTCGGGAACTCGCTCGCGTGCAGCGGGCTCGCGACCACCTTCACATCCGGCGGCAATGCATAATATGCGCGCACTTCGCGGTCAACCACCTGCATCAGATCCGGAGGGATCGCTGATCCGGAAGGCGGTGCCGGTTGCGCCGGCGGCGACTGCGCTGAGCAGCCCAGGCAAATCGCTAAGAGTACCAAGAACGCGCGGCGTAGCATCATGTGTAGAAACCACCTGAACATTGGGAATTCGCTTGATTATCTCACGGCAAGGTGGAGCAGTGGCTCGGGAGCTAGCTTTTCGAGCGCCCCTGCATTAATTCCTCTGCCGGAAGCAGTTGATTCATCGATCCCGAGCGGAAGCCTTCCAGGTCGAGCGTCACGAACTTGAACCCCAGGTTTTTGAAAATCGCCGTGAACTCGCGGCCCATTTCCTCCGTCAAAGCGCGTGCCATTTCGTCGCGCGCAATTTCAATGCGCACGATTTCGCCGTGATGACGCACGCGAAATTGCCGGAACCCCAGCCGCCGCAGAGCGTCTTCTCCTCTTTCGACCGAATTTAGAGCCTCCGGCGTAACCTCCCGCCCATATTCGATGCGGGAGGAAAGACACGCCGACGCCGGTTTGTCCCACACGCGGAGACCGGCCTGGAGCGCGAGTTTGCGGATCTCGGCCTTGGTCAGCGCCGCATCCAACAGTGGCGCAATCACGCGATGCGCTCTAGCCGCCTTCTGCCCAGGCCGGAAATCGCCCTGGTCGTCGGCGTTCACGCCATACGCAATCTCCGAAAGACCGTTCGCCTCGCAGTACTGTTCAAGCACGGCGAACAGTTCGTCCTTGCAGTGGAAGCAGCGCATGGAATCGTTCCGCGCATACGCCGGATTCTCCAGCTCGCGCGTCTCTACCACATCAGTCGGAATGCCGTGTTCCCGCGCGAACGCGAGCGCGTCCTCAAGATGGGTTCGCGCCAGACTGGGAGAGTCCGCGATCACCGCCCGCATGGCCTGGCCCAGGGACTCGTGTGCCGCCCACGCGAGAAACGCCGAATCCACGCCACCCGAATATGCCACGACTAGCTGCGGATGCGCCTGGATGATCTGCCGCAGGCGTGTGAATTTAGTCTGTAGCGTTAGCACTTCCACGGTCTGGTCCCCACTTGCACAATGAACAGGCTAATACAGCCGTTCCTGGCGTCTCAAATTGCCGAATGTTCCAACGTTCGCCAGCGTAAAGCTGAATCGGTATTCGTTCTCATTGCGGACGGCTCCGAGCGCAAACCGCCGGTATTCCAGGTTCACTCCGCAGCAATCCCAGTTGTAACTGGTTTGCGCGGTTGCGAACTGCAAATTTCCCTCGTTGGCGTCAAAACCAAAGCTGGCAGCCGCGCTCAGCCCGCGCTTGTTGAGTTGTCCATAGCCCGCCAGCAGGCGGAACTGATTGTAGTTCGTGGGGCCAGGCGGGCCAACCCCAGCGGAGGCGTCGAGAACGTGCAAAAACGCATCGCCGCCGCCAACCGTGTATTGACGGTAATGAAAGTTGACCATGGCGTTGCTTCCAGTGATGCGCCCGGTCTTCAGGTCGTAGTCCAGGTCCCACTCCGTATTCGTTCGCGGGCTGGTTTCAATCCGCAGGCGTGAGATCAACGGGGAGAATCGCCGCGCGTCAGTCAGGAATGCGATTCCCGTGAAGTCTGCCGTGCTCGTGAAGACGTTGCGTACTCCCGAAACCAACGCATTACCAAACGTCGGGTCGAAGAAATACTTCTGCCCAATTTCCCAGCTTGCGATCTCACGGGGTCCCACCGAGCACGGTTGCGTGTCCGGAGTTGGAGGAGGCTCCCACGGAACTGCGCCCACTTGCGGAGAACCTCCGACGTTGAGCGTGCTCATCGATGGAACGTCGCAATCCGTTCCCGACTCCCGCTTGGCATAGAGCCGATTCACAACCGAATACTCGACTTCATTCGTATTCGTGAGCACATCCGCCGCGTCGAAGCGTTCAATCCGAGAGAAATTGTCGATGCCAGTCACGTAATCGTAACGTACGCGCGGCTCGAAAACGTGCTTCCACCTGCGTTCCAAAAACGAATGATCGAAGACTTTTGACAATGCCGGCGGCCGCAATTCAAGCGATGCCTCCAGCGACTTGCGGTTCAGAAGGTCATCTTCGGCGGACTCAAGTGAAGGGTAAAGGCGCTGCGTATAAAGCGTTTCGCGAAGGGTGAGCGCCGGCCGTAGCGACCATCCCTGCCACAACAGCGGCATCGCCAGGGTAGGCGCCAGGTCGAACCTGCCCACCAACGCCGCGGTTCGAAAGCCGAGTTGCCTGCGCTGCAAGCCTTCCGCTGCGCTTTCAAACGACCAATAGAGCGGCGTATTCCCCAGTTGCCGTTCCTCGCTCGACACAAAAACGCTCGGGGTGTGCAGCACGCGGAGCAGTTCGGTCGACGTGATGTTGGTGCAACCTGTGTTCGTGCCTGTCTCGGGGACGCACACGTCGAAGTTCTGGTAGCGTTCGCCGAGAGCGTTGAAATGGAATCCATCGGTAGTGTTCGAAAGAAAGATCTGCGACCGCACCTCAGAGTCGATGGCCTGCGTATATACCTCATTGAAGGCGATCCGGTAGACAAACGAACTCAGGTAATCGACATCGGCCGCTCCACGTATTTTGCCGAAGGGATGTTCGGCTTGGAATCGCGCGTTCTCGCCGCCTTGATTCTGCGGCGGCGTGCCAATGCCACGATCCACCACTCCTGTATATGTGAAGTAAAGAAACGAGCGTTCGCTCGACCGCATACGGAATGCGCCCTGTTGCGCCCATCCGCGCTTCGAGTAATACTCGGCGCCAGCGGTGACGTCCATGCTCCGATTAAATACCCAGTAGACCGAATCGCCGGCAATGTATCCCTTCGTCGAGGAAGTGCCGACGCTGGGAATGAGCAACCCGCTCTGCCTTCCCTGCTGTACGGAGTGCGTCACATACGGAAAATAAAAGACCGGAATGCCAAACAGCTGGAAGTCACCGTGGTAGATCTTTGCCGTACTGTCCACATCCACAACAATCCGCTGCCCATTGAACAGCCATTTTGGACGCGGCAGTTCGCACGTCGTCACCGTGCCCTGCCTCACTAGGTAATGGTCGGGTCCGTTCTTCTCGACGATCTTTCCGGTAAACGCAAACGGGTTGGACGAACTCAGCACATAACGCGACCTCTTCCCCCGAAACCCCACTGTGCCAACTACGCTATAAAATTTTCCGACCTGCGTTTGGAGGTTGTAGGTCCCGTTCGCAGCCTCCACGTGTTCGTCATAAGGTCCGCCGTCCAGCACAACGTGTCCTTCCAGTTCGCTGTCGCCAGTCTCGGAGTTGTACGTGATGGTGTCGGCGCGAAGGGTGTAGTCGCGGTAGTCAATTTCCGCGCTTCCGCGCAGATGGTAGACTGTGCCCTGTTTTTCCTGTTCGACAGCCCGGATTGTCACATTTTGTTCCACTTGACCCGCCGGAGCCGGGGGCAATGACATCTCCTTCCCAATAATGGAAGGTGGCGTCTGGCTGGTTACTATCCCGCACGCGAGAAGAAGGTGACAGACCAGTGCAGTCGTGATAAAGATTCGAGAGCGGGTAATCATTAGCGGGTAATCCGCATGTGCGGGCGCTCCGCCAGCTGGTCTGCTAACGGGGAACGATTTGACCTTAGCATGCGGCAGCAGGCGGAAGCAAAACTACTCTTTTGCGGTCTCCACATTGTGATGAAACTTGTTTGCCCAGCCTTGCTCTGGCTCTGGCATTCTTCGCTGACCGATTTCTTAAGATGACCGGATTGATGAACTCCGCAAGCGCCGGGGATTTCTCCCCCGAACCACATCTCCTTGCCCCTGGCGCGGCTGCGGAGGCAGAACATATACCGGAAACCAAACCGGCGCACGAGGCCGATCCTCAGGTTCGACCTTCAGCCCGGCGCGGACGCCTGGCGCAGCGAAGTCGCAACGCGTCTGGCACGCTATCGCACACGCCGTAAACCGCGAGCACCGCGCTATCCTTCACTACTGCTGCCATTTGACGCCCACAACGGACCGCGTTCCTCTGCGATTTCAGATTCTGGATCGAATCCAAGATCTGAATCAGGCAGCGGTTTTCCCAGCGAGGATACCGCGGCGAATTCTTCGACAATCTTTGAAGATCACGCTGGCGGCGAAGGCGATCTGCGTGAGTTCGACTCCAATGATCAGAATTACAGGAACGAAGGCTGGGTTGAGAATCAGCCAGTGCGCCCGCCGGATCTTCCGCCCGAATTCTCCGCCAAGATCCTGGAGTTTCCACGTTCGGCCGCGATCCCGGTGATTTACAGCACCCCTCTCGCCGATCCGATTTTCGATCGCCCGCGCATCGTCGAAGCCCCGGAGGTCGTGCCTCCGGCTCCCGCTCTTGGTGGAATCCTGATTGAGCCGGCTCAGCTGGAGCTGCCCGATCCCAACCCTCCCGTCGAATTCGGCGTTCCTTCGGCATCCGTTGCCCGCCGTTTGCTCGCGGCGGGGGCTGACATGCTGATTCTCGGCGCTGCGCTTTCTGTCTTCGCCGCCATTTTTCTGCATTTCAATCCCGTTGTGCATTTGAATCCCGCGCGTGGACCGTTCGCGCTGCTGGCCGGCGTTAGCGGTGCCTTTGCGGTTGTTCTTTGGATGACTTACCAGTTCGTGCTTATTGTTGCCACCGGATCGACGCCCGGCCTGCGCGTAGCTCGCCTACGGCTCGTGAATTTTGATGGTTCGCCAGTTGCCCGCCGTACCCGCCGCTGGCGCGTTCTCGCCTCGTTTTTGTCGGCTCTTTCGGCAGGCCTCGGCTATCTTTGGTGCTTCCTCGATCAAGATTCGCTCTGCTGGCACGACCGAATCACAAGGACTCACATCGAGCTAATGCCTCCCCCGCAATAGCACCCACTTTTTCGATGATCTGTGCCCGAATCGTTCTCGCAACAATAAAAACCCCCCGGCCACGAAGGGCCGGGGAGTCCAGTGATCGCGGCACTATGCTAGCCGCCGTTCTCGCCTGCTTGGTTTTTTTGACTTAGCGACCTCGATTCAGCGACGCACTTAGCTGGCCGATGGCGCGTGGCGTTCGCATTTTGTGCCGCAGCAACTTTTCGCGGACTTATCGCCCGCCGCGCCACAGCATTTTCCTTCCTCGCAACCGCCGTTTTTCTTGCACTCCTTCATGCAGGCTTTTGCCTCTTTGCCGGAGCAGCAGGACTTCCCGTCTTTCATCCCGCACTTCCCTTTACCACAGCACCCGGCGCCATCCTTTGCGTCGGCGGCTGCATGGTGACAGCATTCCTTTGCATCGCCTGCTTTCGTGTGATGGCAACAGCTCTTTGTCTCAGGGGCTGGAGTTGAGTTTGGGGTCGATGTTGACGGACTCTCCTGCGCCCAGGCGGCTAGCGACAGAGCGAGAATCATGGCAAACAATTTGAATTTCATAAGATCTCCTTTTCTATAGTTATGAGTACGGAAATATCGTGCGGCCTCGTAGTGACGCCGCAGAGATTGGGGAAATCAAGAGATAGGCCGTGCTCTAAACGCGGAGGATCATGCTGAATCCGTCCGGAGGGGGACGGAATGCGAAGACGCCGACGTCGATGACACGCCCCGCGGCCGCGAGTGCCGGATTCACCGTCGCCGCGTCGCCGGGGGCCAATTCCCGCGCCAGCCTCTGCGCATCGCTGGCCGGCGCCGGCACGCTTTGCGGGCCCTGACGGAAGCAGCAGCTGTGAGGATCGTCACAGGCGGGAATGCCCGCCGACATTGCAACAACGTCGTTGGGTTCTGTCCGGCGAAGCTGCGGACAGCAAGAATGCCCAGCCTTCTGTGCGTGCTCGGCATGATGGTGTGCGGCATGCTCGGCTGGCATATCCGCGGCCATTTCGTGCCCCGGGCGCATGTGCCCAGCGTGCATGACGAGCATGGGTGCCAGCGCCATTTCAGCCCAGGCTGCAATCGCGAGCAGCATCACCGTCGCAATGGCCTTCTTTCCCATCGTTACTTAAGTGTGCCACAGGTATGATCGTCGTCAAGTGACGTGGATCACGGTAGCCTTGGCGTTGGTAGCGCGGCTCGCAAAACCTTGATTTCAATTGCCCTTTGCTGCTAATCACGGGTATTCTCACGGGGATGATAAGCGGAGAGCCTCCTTTTTCAGCTTTCCGCCCCCGAATGCGAAGAGTTCTTCGTGCCTGCTCAAAACAACCGCAATGGAGCCGTTACTCGCGATGAAGAAAAATGCCTGGAGAGCGCTGATCGAGACTGGTTTTATCATCTTCCTCTTCTATTCCAATCTTCTTATGGGAGAGTTCGAGCGCTCAGGCCAGGGCCGCATGAGGGGGGTCGCTTGGGCCTTAGAAGACGTCTTTACCGTTGCCAATTTTGAGATCGCCATGGCAGCGGCAATTGTCGGCTACATTCTTTTTGAATTTCTGCGTCGAAAATTCTAGGCAAACGCAGCTCGAATTTTAGGCCGCAAGAGGAAAAGGAATAAGGCGCCGGCGATGATGACGCCGATTCCGCCGCGCAACCAGTTACCTCGGAGGCAGTTCACAAAATCTCCAAGGATTTGTGTGGCTATGATTGCAACCGCCAGTCTCCAGCCCCAAATGCGGTGCTGGAACCATCCGATTCCCGCAGTGGCGAGGGCTGCCGCGAGCAGCAGAAAGAGAACTCCAACCCCGCCGCCCAGCGGCGCCAGCTGTTTGTACGCCGCCGGATTCAGATCCCAGATACGACCGAGCCACGTGCCTCGCCAAAGCAAAGTGAATGCGGCGAGGCTCGCCATGATGGCCCCAAAGAACAGGAAAACGCCGATTGCGATGAACCCAGCAGGTCGCACTCCGGTGGCGAGGTCGAGGCTGCGTTGATCGTTGCGGCGCATCTGTTCAATATAGGCCAGCGCCTTGAATCTAATCTGAAGACCCGATGAGTTTGCCGGTAAAATCCTATGCGATGGGCAGGTTCTCCAGCGCACTTCGCAAATCGTTAAACCGAAATGAGTACCCGCTCGTTTTCAGCTTCGCCGGTTCAACTCGCTGACTGGCGAGCATAAGTTCCTGGGCGGCCATCTTGCCGAAGGCCAGGCATAGCGCGAACTCAGGCACGGGCAAGAAGGCGGGCCTTTTGAGGACCGAGGCCAGAAATTTGGTGAAATCGGCATTGCGCAGCGGATTTGGCGCCACCAGATTGACCGGTCCCGAAATCGAATCGTTCCGGATGACATGATGAATTGCCCCCACAATGTCATCAACGTGAATCCAACTACACCATTGTTTGCCGGAGCCAATTCGTCCGCCAAGTCCGAGCTTAAACGGCGGCAACATCTTTGGGAGCGCTCCGCCCTGTGCACTTAAGACGAGGCCGATTCGAACATTCACAGTCCGAATCCCGGCAGCCCTGGCAAACAGGGTGGCATCCTCCCACTCGCGGCAAACCTCGGGCAGAAACCCCGTCCCGCTGGCGCTCTCTTCCGTTAAAACCTCGTCGCCCCGATCGCCATAGAACCCAATCGCCGAAGCGCAAACAAGCACCTTCGGTTTGATCTCCGCCTGCGCCACAGCCTTCGTAACGCTTTCCGTGCCCCGCACGCGACTTTCGCGGATCGCGCTCTTCTTCTCGTTGGTCCAGCGTCCCACTACACTTTCTCCGGCCAGGTGGATGACGGCATTAAAGCCCGAGACCGCCGCCGGCGGTGTGGGAGCCAGAGGATCCCACGAGAGTTGCCCCGTATTCAGCGCAGGCCCGCGAACAAGCCTCACGACTTCCAAGTTTGCGTTTCTGAACGACGTGAGCAAAGCCGCGCCAATCGGCCCCGACGCTCCGCTAATCAATACTCGGTCCACTCGCCGGCCTCCGCTCGTACTCTACCAGTGCCATGCTTTTCTCTGCGACCTCGGCGTCTCGGCGGTAAATCCGCTTTCGCGTAGACTATAGATACAAACTGCCCGCGCGGCATGCCCCCTCCCCGCCAGCGCCGGGTTAGAATCCATCATGGCGACGTTGCGCGAACAGATCGCAACCAACGTGCTCACGGTAACCCGGTTCCGCGAGTTGATGCGGAAGCTGCGCGAAAACCGTCCCAACGACGATCTGGCGCTGGTAAAAAAAGCCTACGAGTTTTCGCAGAAACACCACGCCGGCCAGTCCCGCGCTTCCGGCGAACCGTACCTGGTCCATCCGCTTGAAGTCGGCCTGGTTCTCGCCGGCATGAAAATGGATTCGGTCGCGGTCGCGGCCGGCCTTCTTCACGACTCGGTCGAGGATACTTCCGTTACCACAGTCGAGATCCGCCAGGAATTCGGTGAGCAGGTCGCCCACATTGTCGAAGGTGTCACCAAGATCAGCAAGATCGATTTTTCCTCGCGGGAAGAAGCGCAGGCGGAAAACCTGCGCAAGATGATGCTCGCGATGGTCGACGACATTCGTGTCGTACTGATCAAACTCGCCGACCGCCTGCACAATATGCGGACTCTTGAGCATCTTGATCCGGAACGCCAGCGCAAAATTGCCCGCGAAACTCTCGACATTTATGCCCCAATCGCGCACCGCCTTGGAATGGGTAAAATTCGCGGCGAACTCGAGGACTTGGGCTTTAAGTACGTCGATCCCATCGGCTACGAGCAGGTCCGCATTGCAGTCGAATCGAAGCGCAAAGAGGGCGAAGCCTTTATGGCTCGCGTCGAAGCCACGCTTCGCGACGGCATCAAAGAGGCTGGCATCACGGGCCGCGTCGAAAGTCGCGTCAAGCGCCTTTACAGCATTCATAACAAACTCGTGCGGCAACGCATCTCCGCCGACCAGGTCTACGACCTCTACGCGATGCGCGTCATTACCACGTCAGTGCAGGATTGCTATGCCGTCCTCGGCATCATTCACAACCTGTGGCGGCCCGTCCCCGGCCGCATCAAGGATTTTATCGCCATGCCGCGGCCGAATCTTTACCAGTCGCTGCACACATCGGTCATCACCGAGACTGGCGAGACTTTCGAGGTCCAGATTCGCACCGAGGAAATGCACAAGATGTGCGAGGAAGGCATCGCCGCGCATTGGAAATACAAAGACGGACCTGTCTCCGCGCAGGACGAGCAGCGCCTCGCTTGGCTCCGCCAGGTCGTCGAATGGCAGCGCGATGTCTCCGACCCCAACGAATTCCTCTCCACTCTGAAAGTCGATCTCTATCCCGAAGAGGTCTACACCTTCACGCCCAGGGGCAAAGTCGTGGTGCTGCCCCGCGAATCTACGCCCATCGATTTCGCCTATTCCGTTCACACGGAGGTGGGCCACACCTGCACGGGAGCGAAAGTCAACGGACGCATGGTGCCGCTGCGCCACAAGCTGCATTCCGGCGATATCGTCGAGATCCTTACGCAGCCCGGCCACAAGCCTAGCCGCGACTGGCTTGCCGTGGTGAAGTCGTCGCGTGCGCGCAACCGGATCAAGCACTGGCTGAACGTTCATCAGCGCGAACGAGCCATTGAGATCGGGCGCAAGCTGATCGAAAAGGAAGCGCGCAAGTTCCGCATCTCGCTGAAGGAAATGAAAGACGCGGACTTGCTGCGTGCCGCCAACGATTACGGACTGGGCCGCGTCGACGACCTGATGGCTGGCATCGGCTACGGCAAGTATTCCGCGCGTCAGGTGCTGGCCAAACTCGCTCCCGCTGGCGCGGAACCAATTGCCGAAAGCGATGGAACAGATGCCGGCCCACGGCATTTCCAGCGTGGTCCGCCGCGTGTTCGGCACGGACTCGAATGCCATCGTCGTCAAAGGCCAGGGCGATCTCCTCGTCTATCGCGCACGATGCTGCAATCCCATTCGCGGCGAGACCATCATCGGTTACGTCACTCGCGGCAAAGGCATCGCGGTCCATTCC
>CAWDPB010000121.1:0-6153 GCA_963804075.1 uncultured Acidobacteriaceae bacterium
GCCAGGCCAGAAACCAATTGCTGGTGCTCTCAATTGCCGACAAGGCCGACTCCATCTCCGGCATGTTTGCTCTCGGCCTCGTTCCCAGCGGCTCGAAAGATCCGTTTGCGCTGCGCCGTCAGGCCAACGGCATCGTGAAAACCATCGCCGAGCACAAGCTGCCATTTCGCCTTTCGGACATCATGGCCGATGCGCGTTCGCATTACCGCGGATCGGCGGCAGAAAAGAAATTCGCCAACGCCGATTATGCCGGATCGGTCCGCAGCTTCTTCCGCGAGCGCCTGGAGTTCTATCTAAAAGATGCGCTCGGCTTCGCCTACGACGTTGTCAATGCGGTTTTGGCAGCCGATGCCGACGACATCGTGGATGCCATGGAGCGGGCTGCAGCCGTGAAGGCTGTCCTGCATCTGCCTGAGTTCCAAGCTATCGCTGCGGCGTGCAAGCGAATGAAAAACATTCTAAAACAGGCTGACGAGAAGAAGATTGCCGTTGCCTCGAAATTCGAGTGCCTGCCGGATTCGGCGGATGAAGAGAAGAATCTTGCTGCATATATTGAGACTTATCACTCTCGAATTGAGGCCCATCGTGCGAAGAAGGAGTACGGTGATGCGCTCCTCATGCTGTCGACTGTGCGAGAAAGGGTCAACGCATTTTTCGACAAGGTCATGGTGATGGTGGACGACGAGAATCTGCGCGCCAATCGCCTGGCCCTGCTCCAAACGCTGGTGAAGGAATTTTCCACGATCGCGGATTTTTCCGAGATCGTGACCGAAGGCAAAGAATCCAAATAATACAGAATCGAAAGAGCGAGGACTAATCATGGCAACGACAACATACCCCGAAGCGGAAATTGCGGAACGCACGAATACTCCGACCACGAAGTACGTGTACTCGTTCGGCGGCGGCAAGGCCGACGGCAACGGCAAAATGAAAGATGTTCTCGGTGGCAAAGGCGCCGGCCTCGCCGAGATGACCAACGCGGGCTTGCCCGTCCCTCCTGGCTTCACGATTCAGACTGAGGCCTGCCGCGAATACATGCGGCGCAACGCCGTCTCGCGCGAAGTCGAGTCGCAGATGGATGCCGCTCTTGCCCAACTGGAAAATCTCCAGGGCCAAAAGCTCGGCAAAGGCGACAACCCGCTGTTGGTGAGCGTGCGCTCGGGCGCAAAGTTTTCCATGCCCGGCATGATGGATACGATTTTGAACCTCGGCCTGAATGATCAGAGCGTGGAAGCGCTGGCCAAACGCGCCGATCCCCGCTTTGCCTATGACTCCTACCGCCGCCTCATCCAGATGTTCGGCAGCGTCGTGCTCGAAATCGAAAAGTCCGAGTTTGAAGAAGTTTTCGACGGCAAGAAGAAACAAAAAAAGGTGAAGCTCGATACCGAACTCGATGCCAAGGCGCTGCAAGAAGTCATCGCCGAATACAAGAAGGTCGTCAAAAAGCACGCCAAGCGCGACTTCCCGCAGGACGCGCACGAGCAACTGGTAATGGCGCGCGACGCCGTGTTCCGCTCCTGGCAGAACGACCGCGCCAAGCACTATCGCCGCATCAACAATATCGATGACATGCTCGGCACCGCCGTCAACGTGCAAGCGATGGTGTATGGCAACCTCGGCGACACTTCCGGCACTGGTGTTGGTTTCACGCGCAACCCCGCAACCGGCACGAATGAGTTCTACGGCGAATTTCTGCTCAATGCCCAAGGCGAAGATGTCGTCTCCGGCGTGCGCACTCCGGTTCCGATCCTTGAACTCGAAAAGATCATGCCGGATGTCTATCACCAGCTGCGCGACATCACCACCCGCCTCGAAAAGCATTACAAGGATATGCAGGATTTCGAGTTCACCATTCAGGATGGCAAGCTCTACATGTTGCAAACACGCAACGGCAAGCGCACAGGCCTGGCCGCGGTCCGCGTCGCTTTGCAGATGGTCGATGAAGGCCTGATCACAAAGGAAGAAGCGATCTTCCGCGTCGATCCAAATCAGCTCTATGACTTCCTCGTTCCGCGGCTCGATGAAAAAGGAAGCAAGGTCGAAGTGCTGGCAAAAGGGCTTCCGGCTTCCCCCGGCGCTGCCGTTGGACAGATCGTCTTCACCGCCGATGACGCGGTGGCAAGGTTGCGCGCGACCGGAACAATCCCGTTATTCTTGTGCGCGGCGAAACCACTCCCGAAGATATTCACGGCATGGAAGTGGCCAAGGGTATTCTCACTTCGCGCGGCGGCATGACCAGTCACGCTGCCGTCGTCACGCGCGGCATGGGCAAGTGCTGCGTTGCCGGCGCCGGCGATATGGACGTCAACGAAAAAGCGCGCGAAATGCGCGTCAAAGGCCAGGTCTTCAAGGAAGGCGACTGGATCTCGCTCGATGGCACCACGGGCCGCGTAATCAAGGGCAAGCTCAATACGCTCGATCCCTCGCCCGACGATCCCGAACTGCAGAAGTTCATGAGCTGGTCCGATCCGTACCGCACGATGAAAGTTCGCGCCAACGCCGACATTCCGCGCGATGCGATTCAGGCGCGCGCTTTCGGCGCAGAGGGCATCGGCCTCTGCCGCACTGAGCACATGTTCTTCGGCGAAGAGAAAATTCCCCACATGCGCGCCATGATTCTCACCGACAACGAAAAAGACCGCCGCGCCGCGCTGAAGAAATTGCTCCCGTTGCAGCGCAAGGATTTCGATCGGCGTCTTCAACGCGATGGACGGATTTCCGGTCACCATCCGCACGCTCGATCCGCCGCTGCACGAATTCCTCCCCGCCGCGAAGAGCTGATGGTCAATATCGCCACGCTCTCCAGCATGGACGCGAAGGAGAAAAAAGAACTCGTCACGAAATATAAGGACTACGGCGCGAAAGCCGCGGGCGATTTGAAGAAGCTCCTGCCCCACTTGCTCGCTCGCGTCGAACAATTGCACGAGTTCAATCCCATGCTCGGCCATCGCGGCTGCCGTCTCGGCATCACCTATCCCGAAATCACCGAGATGCAGGCGCGCGCCATCTTCGAGGCGGCTGTTGCCGTTGCGAAAGATGGTGTCAAGGTTTTCCCCGAAGTCATGATCCCGCTGATCGCCACGCTGAAGGAAATGGCCAATCAGGCGGAGATCGTCAATCGCGTCGCGAAAGAAGTCTTCGCGGAAAAAGGAGCGAAAAGTCGAATACATGGTTGGAACCATGATCGAGCTTCCGCGCGCTGCTCTGGTTGCCGATGAGATCGCCAAAGAAGCGCAGTTCTTCTCCTTCGGCACCAACGACCTCACGCAGACCACCTGGGGCTTCTCGCGCGACGACGTCAACAAAATCCTGCCCACTTATCTTCGAACTCGGAATCATCAAGCAGGATCCGTTCGCCGTTCTCGATCGTGAGGGCGTCGGCCAGTTGGTGAAAATGGCCACCGAGAAAGGCCGCAAGACGCGTCCGAATCTGAAAGTTGGAATCTGCGGCGAACACGGCGGCGAACCATCGTCGGTCGAGTTCTGCTACCAGACCGGCCTCAATTACGTTTCCTGCTCACCATACCGCGTCCTGACTGCACGTCTAGCCGCAGCCCAGGCCGCCGCAAGCGAGAAGCTGAACGTGGAAGGTGGGAGAACGAAGTAACGAAGAAAGCATCAAGAGCAATTAGGCCGAGAACAGCGGCCGTATAATTCAAAGCCCAGCCACGATAACCTCGCCGGCTGGGCTTTTTGTGTCGGTCTCTCACGAACACTGTCATGCCGCGAGCCAACGTGGTCTATGTCGGCTGCGGTTCCGCATGCCTCACTTGCCCGTTCCCGATAGCGCGATCTTGTGCGGACTCCCCACGGCGTTATCCGTGATCGTCACGCTTCCCGTGCGCGCCCCCGTTTTCGCTGGAGTAAATGTCACCTTAATCGCGCACTTGGCTCCGGCCGCAACGGCGCCGCCTGCCTGGCAGGAAGCACTCACCGTCTTCAGAGCAAAGTCGCCGCTCACCGCCACTTGGCCGATATTCAGCGTCGCCGCGCCGCTGTTGGTTAGCGTTACTGTTTTTGCCGACGATGTTTTGCCGACCGCAACCGTTGTCCATTTCAGCGAGGCAGGACTGAGGCTCACTACTGGCGCATTTCCTCCCGCGGGCGCGAGTGCATCGATCAACCCCGCCCCATTCGGGCTGCCCCACCCCGTCACCAGATCGAACCCAGGCACCGCCGTCCAGTATTCCGGATTGCCGCAGCAGTGGTTGTTTCCGCTGATAATGTCGTGAAATGCGGCTGCGTACCCCGATTCCATACCGAGAGGATAAAGAGCTGGATTGATGAATCCGAGCGTGGGCTGGCCACTGGCTACCGCCTGTTGATTGACCAGCGCCAGGTAGCCCGCCCACATGGGAGCGGCAAAGCTCGTTCCGCCCCAGCCTGTCTGGCAGGCTTTCTGGTCGGCGCAGGTATAAAAGTCGTAATTGGCCTCGGCCGCCACATCCGGCGAGTTCCGCAAAACCGTTGATCCGTTGTTCTCCGTAGTGATCACGCCGCTCAGCTGCTGCCATGAGGGAATCGCGATATTGTCCGTTGTGCAGTAGCCGCCTCCGCTATCCTTCCATGCCGTTTCTGAAGCCCATGCGCCTCCCGCGCTCGCCGTCAGCAGGTCCGTTCCTCCCACCGAAGTCACATAGGCATCGTAGGCCGGGTAGATACATAGCCCATCCAAATATGCGCCACTGTCTCCCGAGGCTTGGAAAAAATTCTGGCCCTGCGCGGCAAATTTCTTGAAATACGGGTCGTCGGCCGCGGGGTCCGATGGTCCCCAGGTCCACGAAGAACTCAATTGCGCATCCAGAGGATTGTGCGTCGACATCGCACTCAGGACCGCGGTATCCGTGCTGCCGACATACACATTCACGGCGTCCAGGCCCGGTGCCATCGAGATCGCCTGCGCCATGTCGAGAATCTGCTCCCGGTCGTCGCACGGGTTCTTCCCCGTCGCGATGCAAGCCAGGCCGCTTTTGCCGGCGGCGATGCCATTGACGGGAACGTTGTTGGTTTGCCCGATATTCGCGAAGTAGGTTTGCAGGTCGGCGATGTCGTATCCCGCCAATTCCAGCAACCCCACCGTCTGTCCGGCGCCGGTCAGCGTGGTTTGGCCATAGTAGGCCGCGCGCATGTCGCTTCCGCAATACGAGTTGTCGGGGCACGAACCCAATACGGCGGCAGGTTTGACCGCACTGTCTTTATGCCGCGCGAGCGGACGCGGAATCGAATAGTTGTCCAGCCCCGAGATATGCCATAACTCGAACGGCAGATCAACCGCCGGTTCGAGGTCCGGTGCGTAGAAGGTACGGTTCTCCGTAGGATGCGCATACACTCCCATGGTCACGTGAAAGGCTTTTTCCACAGCCGAAACCGTTCCCATCATTTGCACATCCATCGCGTCGCGCGAGCCGCCAACCACCTTCAGGCCGTTCGTTTCTGCGAATCGTACGAGCGCGTCATAATCTTCCCGGCTCGGCCCAAATCTCTCCGTGAACTCTTTTACCGTGACGAAGTGGCGGTACGATGGACTGGAGGAATCGTAGAGTTCTTCAAGGAAGTTATCGAGTTCAGCCGGATTCCGCAGCGCGAGAACGACATCGAAGCGCAGTGTTTGCGACGCGGGCAGCCGGTCGAGCATTGGCGCCCGCCCGTTCACAACGGCTTCACGCACGTGGCGGGTTTTCAGTGGCAGGGGCTGAGCGTGGCTAGCCTCGCTCACGCCGCTCAGCGCGGCAACGCCCACGAGCATGGTTCCAACTAAACTTCGAATCATGATTCTTCCTAATCAACGACGAGATTGCCGTTCAGTAAATCTGGGTGATGCCCCCGGACCGTTTTCGGAGTGGTCCCCGATAGTCCGCGTCTGGAGCTTGATCCTCATTTGACTACCGGTGAGTGCAAAGCCTCGTCAAGGCTCTGTCAACTGCGGGTCAGTCTACTGGGCTTTTCCGCGAGGCAACAGAGTGAAGCGGATTGCAATCCGGTGATTGTCCCATAAGGACGAGAGTGCGTCCTACCTCCACGCATTCCTTCCCGGCCGGGTGCACGCCTCAAGCCTTTTATTGGATTGAATGGGCCATTAGCGGGATGGAGCTTGACGAGAAACGGCGGCTCGGCGTCGTCGGCGCAGCCGTGGATTCTGGTCCAATCCCTCGG
>CAWDPB010000122.1:0-33095 GCA_963804075.1 uncultured Acidobacteriaceae bacterium
TTCGTCAGGTTTCTCAAGCTCTCGCTCGGTAGCAGCTTGCACCGCAGGAGCGATGCCTTCTGCGTGTCGAGCTCGCCTTTCTTCCCCGGAAAAAGTGCGCTCAAGGCGGGCAATAACCATTTTCTGAAAGCCATCGGGGAGAGAGATTGAATTAAGGAATTCAACAATCTGCCTCTCAAGAGCATCCCGTGACACATATCTCTGCTCACAGCGGACATGGAGTCAACGCTTACTGCAATGGTAATACGTGTAGCGCGACCCGAAGCGATGGGTTTCTCTTCGGCAGTGACTGCGAAAACGCCCTGGCCGCATCGGATCATTCCCGTATAGGAGAATATCCGTATCCGCGAGCCAGGCCTCGGCGATGGAGCACGTTCTGCACGTGATCGAACTCGTCAATCGTCACCATAGCCGGGTGTTTTCCCGGGTACGTCTGACCCTCGCGTTGCAAAATCCCGGCATAGAAGGGATTCGTGAGAATCTTGTAGACCGCGCTCAGGGTTATCAGGTTCCCGCCGATGCGTTTTCGACGAACCGTGCGGAGTGCCAGTCTCGGGTTGCGATCTCCCAGATGCGTCTCGGCGAATATGCTCCGGTAATCATGAGTTGCCACATCTGGCGCACAAGTTCGAAGCGCTCCGGATCGGCGACAATGGTCTTTGACGCTTTCTCGTTCAGGTACCCAAGGGGGGCCAATCCAGGTAGCCAACCGTGCTGTACTTTCGCACGATACCCTCGCCGCACGTTCTCGCTCAGGCTGTCAACGTAGTATTTGGAGTACCCGAAGATAATCGACAGCATGAACTTGCCTTGGGAGTTGTTCTCGAAGCTGAAGGTCGCGAAGCGGAGATCTTTCAGTGCCTTCGTGTCGAGCAGGTAGATATACGGCCGCCGTCAATGGAATTTCTGGCAAGACGGTCCGGATGCCAGGCGATGATTCCGTCCGCTTGCCCTGCGGCAATCGCGTTCAGCATGGTGTCGAAAATCGGCCTTCCAGGGGCCTTCGCGCTAAAAGATTCCTCATAAACGCGTACGATTTCTACGCCGCTCCAACCTGTGCTCAGCCGTTCCATTTCCTGTCGCTGCGACTCGATGGAGAGTACCTGACGGTCCTCGTCCTCGCTTGATTTTCTGCAATAAAGGAAATACTTCATTTTGCGATAACGTCATAGACCCCCTTCCGATTCGGAGGCGACCAGCAGGAACCAAAGGTCCAAGAGCATAGAGGCTGATAATTTGGCTTCCTCGTCGCTGATGGTCTCGTGGAATTCCGCCGACCAGACGACAAACTCCCGGATGTCGTTGTCGGTAAGCTGCATCCCAGGCACAGTAAGGGATTGCCTCCAGGAAAGAAAGGTAGGCGAACTTGCGTGGGACGCATGCCCCACGCGCCGCTATAACATTGAGACCGATCCGAAGTCGATACAAAGACAAAATAAATGCAAACGGGCTTTTACTCGGGGATGAATGGCGTTGTTGTTTTGGATTCGACCTTTATATACATGCTATGCAAGCAGCGGCGTATCGTCAAAGAAGCCGGCTTTGCATTAAACTGATCTAAAGCACCAACAGCCCCACTTCCAGAACCCTGAAATTGTCCACCAGTTTTTCCCCGGTTTTCCCCAGCATATACAAATTCAGACGCAAGGCTTTTCGTGAGGTGCGTTCATGCTGTGGATAAAGCGAAGGGGCTGGAAGAGTCGACGACCCTGCACGCCGTGCAAGTTCGCCCACCTTTCGCACTTCTGAACACGATTGCTACTCTTAAGAAAAAGGTCGAATGACACAACGTCCGATGCATGATCAATCGAATGAGCCGCTGGTGAATTACGTGCGTGTCCACCGTCGAAGAGCGGGACTTAGCCAACGAGAACTCGGACAGGTGCTGGGGTACAGCGACGAAGGCGCGGTGGCGAGACACGAAAGATTTTGTTCGCTACCGCCGTTCCTCACAGCGTTGGGATACGAGATCATCTTTCGAGTTCCGGTAGCCGAGATGTTTCCCGGATTGAAGGAAACCGTGGAGTTTGGCATTGAGAAGCGCATCGCCGAGTTCGAGGATGATCTGCTCACGCGTAGCGGTGGCCCCGGGCCAAAGGCTGCCGTTGTCGCACGCAAGCTCGAATGGCTCAGTGAGCGGCGACGGTCAGCCTAGTGACGCCAGATCCTCATGCGGTACTCGCAAACGTGCCGAATCTTGGCAGTGGCAATCAGGTCTGGCCGATTCGGATACGCTGTCTTTGAAACCCCGGCGCGCCTTCTTGA
Organism: uncultured Acidobacteriaceae bacterium; assembly: GCA_963804075.1. GTDB lineage: Bacteria > Acidobacteriota > Terriglobia > Terriglobales > Acidobacteriaceae > Acidiflorens. The sequence continues at coordinate 2,266 of CAWDPB010000122.1, forward strand.
TTTTGGTGTGTCCAGATTTAATTCGCGTCCAGCGGCACGAAACCGAATCCGAACCTTAATGAGAAACTTTCGCCCGTCAATCGTTGCGGTCGAACAGTGGCGGGAAAGGAGCGACCCAGCGCAGGTGGCGCAGATTGATGAGTCATATGAAACGCAGACAATTCGTGGGCAGTGCGTCGGTCGAGTCATATCAGCACGGGAGTTGCGAGCCTTCTTTCGACAATATGGAAAGACGAACAAATACGATTTTGCGACTGCGGCGGCGGCATGGTTCCCCGAATTCACGTTGAAGTGCCGCCAAAACGGATGTTTTATAAACCGGAGCCTTGGGCAATCACCCCGTTGATGCCGTCTTATTAGGCGCTGCCTACCTGAACCGGGAAAAATCTGGCGGCAATGGAGTCCTTTCGCCGGCCCCTCGGTGGCGTAGCTAGATCACGAGCCGCCATTGTCATGAGGGGCCGACGAAAGGATTTCAAGTGATGAGAGGGTTCTTGCAAGAGCGCAAGTGCGTGTTTATGCCAAGTCTGGAGCCCGGAGACGCCAAAGCTCACGTTTCGATTACCGAGAAAAAGGCGTGGGAAATTGCGCTGCGTGAAGAGTACTGCCCCCACGCAAAGTTCGAATCATATTTGCAGGAATTGGTTGACGCGGGATTTCTCCGCCGACCAACAAGAACCTATGAGGGCGGCGTGAGCAATCGGAAAGTTCCCCAGAGATTTTGATCCTTAGGGAATGGCGTCCCAGGGTGTTTCTCGCAGTCCAAGTACACCTCTTTAAGGGTGGAGACTAATTGTTCGTACAACACTACATCTAGCGTGTAAACGCCAACTGGCGTCCCGCCTCCGTAATAAACAGATCTGCCAAAACGCGGTTTGTCGTCAGATCTCGGATTGAAGAGGGCCAGGCTGTGCGTGGATGCGCAAAGGGGCGGAGGACTGAGGACGAACGTCAGTTGATTTCTCCCACGGGCTGCCGCTCCCTTCTTCCTTTTCCATTGAATATCAGATTCGAGGTTAAGCCGGTCCCAAAGCGTGTCGAAATCCCTCTTGCCGAACCTGGCGTCAACAAAATAAACATACCTTGCGTCGGTATTTAAGAGCTTGCTTTTGAGCATGGAAAGCACAGGATCTTCGAGGGCAAGTGGCCTGCGACTGATAATCCAGCATTCCTCAACGTCCAATTCTTCCTGAAATGTTGATTCTACCTTCATGTTCCGCAGAAACAGAGGCACGCCGGTGAAGAGATCGTCAGCACGTACTTCCCATCCACGAGCTTCTTGAAGTTGTGCGGAGTGGCCTGCTATGGCATGGAGTTGAACACGCTCGTAAGCGGTCAGTCCCAATTGGGCGCCTAACCTCTCAAGCACTTCTTGCGAAGGAAGTCGTCCGCCGTTTTCAATCATCCCCAACAGGCTGACGCTGACTTTCGTTTTGTCCGCGAGGTCATGTCGGCTTATTTCACGTAGCTGTCGGTAGAAGGTGATTAGAGCGCCCACGGCGAGTTTCTTTTTCTCTGTTTCTTTCCGCGATTCTTCTTGCCGGGAATTGTCGGGCGGGGACTTTCGCTGCTTCTTAACCTTGATCTGATCTTTGGATGGCTTTTCGGGCATGGGGCAGCCTCGGGGTTTCAGGAAGTTTTTCGTAAATATAAGGGCAAGTCTATCAGAATGTTCATGTTGTGCGACCTAGAGTGGCGAATATTAAGTGCATCCAGCCAAATATGACATCTTGTGTCATAGCGTTGATCCCTATTGTAGTTGACACCTATGGTGGCAGGAATCTAGAATGTCAATAGAAGTTGCTGTTTTGGACGATCTGGGCAGCGGACGCCACCAGTCACGAATTGGCTGGCAATAAGGCAAGGAACAACGGGCGCTCTTGCAAATAGTAAAGAGGTCGGCCGCGCATCGGTCCGACCTCTCGTCCGCTTCAATTTGCGAACGCCCACCACAGAACCCTTCGAGGAGGTTCTGTAATGAGCCTTCGGAATCGAGCATCTCTGCCAGAGGAGATTTCTCCCTGGCACTCATATCATAAGTCCCCGTCCGGGGATGTCAACGAAGAGCCGGCGATAGCCGTGCAGCTCTTATTTCCTTTCGCTTTGGAACTCGAAGCCCTTCGCGCAGATTCAATTCCCGCCGATTCGTGCAGCGCTCTAAAACACCACAGTATCGGTGTTGGCTGGCGGCGCTCGGCCCAGATTTTTGCAGAATTAGAACGAGATGTAAGAGGAAGCGCAGCATAGGTCGTAGAGGAGGCAGCCATGAACGGCCAAATTCTACCCAGGGACTACCCCAAGGATTTTGCTGAGGGTTCGCTACAAACAGCATCGCGATGTGAGCGGCAGCATCGCGACACCATGCTTCTTGCTGGCGATCTCGTGATTCACGGAGTTGGACAAGAACCGGCACTCGCATGTTGGTACTGCAACAAACTCTTCGACCGGAGGGAAGGATATGTCTATCGAGGCGACTTCTATTGCGAGGAGTGCACGTGGCTCCTCGCCGATAACGGAGAATTCTATTGCTGAGTCGAAAAAGCTTTGGCCAACCTCTTCGAGAGCGCGAATCCTGTTTTGCGATCCGGGCGAGCAGATCGAATCGATAGCCGAAGCCTGCCGGTCGCGCGGGTACGAGGCCATTGCAAACGATGTTTCGCGTCCGCTTGCCCCATTCTTCCGCAGCCTTCTTCCTGGCATGGACATCGTGATCCTTGACGTTTCTAATCGAAGTCAAGATGTCCTCACAACGCTAGCCGATCTCAATTCTGCCATAGGCATTTGCAATGTCAGGCCACGGTTGCTTTGCTTTTCGACCAAGCATCGCAATCCGGAGTTCGTGCTTAAAGCCGAGCGATGCGGGGCGCGCTACGTGAGAATTGAACATCCGTCAATCCTCATGGAGACTATCGAATTGCTTCTCGCGGAGATGAGCGTGCTTGAGCGCGATGGACCGTGCTTCCAGATTTGGCATCGCTTTTCTCAGGGAACGTGTGCTCCGGGCGAAGAGGTAGCCGGGGCCTTCCTTTCCAGTCATGGTGAATTCCGTCAGCTCCCGCTTGCCGTCGTCGAGCGGTTGATATTTGATTTTCTCGCTCACCACAAGAGGGTTGCATTGGATTCATCACAGATTGTCTCGGGTTTGAATGGCGGTTGGTTCTATAAAGAACACGCCGCGAACAGCGGCCATAAACAGGTCAAGAAAATTCGCAAGGCGTCTGTTAAGGTTCTGGTACAGCGAATTCGTGAAGCTCTGGCATCCTCTTTTTCCCAGGCGGGTCTACGATTCGATCCGCGGGATGTTCTCCGGTCCTGCCCTGCTGAGGGCACCAACAAGGTCGCGTACAAACTTCATGCCGATGTCCGCTGGCATCATGTGGGCCCGGATCTTCGCTAGGCCCTTATGGCTTGGACACGGACTAGTAGTCGCGTTCTAATACTCACCGCGTTTGATTCCCGGCATAGAGTGTGACCTCCTAGGTCCATTATCAAATCGAAAGCGAATCTTCACTTGCCCGTTCCTGACAAAGCAACACTCTGGGGACTGGTGATTGCGCTATCGGCAATACTTAGATTCGCCGCACGGGTGCCCTTTGCGGTCGGCGTGAAAGTGACACTCATTGTACAGCTTGAGCCAGCGGTTAACTGAGTTCCGCAGCTTGTGGTTTTGACGGAGAAATCTCCACTGTTCGTCCCTCCAAGAGTGATGCCGGAGATGGTCAAGGTTCCCGGCAGATCATTCTTGATCGTAACGGTCTTCGCCGCGCCCGTCGTTCCCACCTTGGTAGCAACGAATTTTTCGGTAGCAGGAGTTACTGTAACCGGCAGAATTCCGTTTCCGGTCAAACTCACCGACTGCTGACCGTTGCTGGCGCTGTCCGTAATGGTCAGCGTAGCCGATCTCACTCCAGCCGTTCCAGGAGTAAACATAATGCTAACCGTACAGGAAGTTTTCGCCTTTAATGTTGTCCCACAAGTGGAAGCTGATTGCGTGAAATCGCTCGCATTGGCCCCGAGGATTGTCCGAGAATAGAACGTCACGACCACACCTGTTTTATTGGTAACGGTAACTTTCTTGACGGCACTGCTGCTCCCAAGAGCGTTATTACCGAAAGACAACGTTGTCGGAGAGACCGTAAGAGGAATAGCGCCTGCTCCGCTCAGGCCCACCATTTGTGGGCTGCCAACAGCGTTATCGTTCACCAAAAGGCTTGCGCTTCGCAAACCCGCTGCTTGTGGTGAAAACACTACTGTAATAAGGCAGCTGCTGGCGGCTTGGAGCACCGTCCCTGAACAGCCATCGCCGCTCACACTAAAGTCCTTTGTGTTCGCCCCCGTGATACTGGTTGCGATACCCGTGAGCGACCCTGTGCCGACATTGGTTAAAGTCACGGCAACACTAGTAGTACTCGGCATCGGCTGGCTTCCGAAGTTTACGGAGGCAGGAGCCAAGCTTACCGATGGCGTCGTACCAGTTCCCGTAAGGGGCACTGACTGCACTACCGGTGGGTTACTGTAACTAATTTGTAGCGTACCGACCGACGATCCTCCAGATGATGGGTTGAATACAACTGAAATAGCGCAATTGGAGCCAGCCGCTACAGTTGTACCGCAAGAATTAGCAGCCACTTGAAACACTTGGCCGCTAGCGACGCTTTCCGAATTCACAGTGAGGGGGGCCGTTCCCGTATTTGTGATCGTAAAGGCGTGACTAGGGCTCGTAGTACCGACAGCCTGACTACCGAAATCCCAACTTGTCGGCGTGATTGACAAGGAAGATGCAGGCTCCAAGGTGAGTAGGCCGACCGCAGCCCCACCATTGTAGGACGCGATTATAGTCATTACGGTCTCGGTGGAGACGAGCGAGGTATTGATACCAAATGTAATAGTCGTCGCGCCAGCTGGAACAACGACAAAAGCGGGCACGACGGCTGCAGTATTGTTGCAAGAAATCGACACAGTCGCCCCGCCCTGCGAAGCCGGACCACTGAGCGTCAGGACCCCTGAGACTTCATTGCCTCCCGACGCTGGCGAAGGACTGATAGCTAACGACTGAGCAAAGGGCATCTGCACAAGTGGATTCTGGGAGAAAAATACATCGCTGGCATTGTTAGTGTCGTTTGCCACGAGGTTTGTGGCGATCGAGTCAAACGCTACTACAGTGCCGCTTGGATTTATGTCGGGAGCATCGGAACTACCGGTCGCGTTGTTTCCCGAGGTTCCATTTGCCGCCAGACTAATCGCAATGCTCTGATTGCTGTCCATGTCCCGTACGAACATCTGGCCATAGAGCTCGTACGCAACAAATCGACCGTCAGCGCTAATTTGTGGTTCGCTTCCGCCCCGCGCAAGGGGTGCTCCGTTTGCGTCTGTATCCACCAAGCTGATCGCTTGCGTTCTCAGATCCTTGAGAAAGACCCGGGCATCGCCGTTATAATCAATGGCTCCTGCAATAAGATTTGTTGCGCTCGAAGTGAAGGCTACATAACGACCGTCCGCACTTATTGCAGGAGGCGAGTAGTTCGTAGACAACCACTGACCCGCTGGAGTTCCATCGGCAGCAGAGCTGGCTAGAACTGTTTGTGCGGTCTCGGTATCATAGACGTAAACCTCGGGAATACCGCCTGTGTTTTGCGATACGAGGTTAGTAGCATTTGAATAATAGGCAACATAACGACCATCGGCGCTCAAGGCAGGTCCGGTCGAAACGGCATTTGCCGGAGAACCGTCCATCCCGACGCTGACTAGCTTGACCCCACCAGTATTCCTGTCACGAAGATACATCTGAAAGTTGCCGGGAACGCCCGATACCAGATTCGTCGCACTCGAATCGAATGCAACGAACCGCCCATCCGCACTAATTGTCGGTTGCGATGCGCCACCGTTTTCAGGCGTGCCATCTGCGGTGACATCTTCTCTTTCCAGCGTACCTTGTTGAAGATCGCGAACATAAACGGATGAGTATCCAGGAATTATTCCCGATGCCAGATTGTCAGCGTCAGACCAAAAAACTACATAACGCCCGTTTGCGCTGATACTTCCATAACCTGAGTTATTGTCCGCCGGAATACCGCTGCCGGAAACACTCATTAGAGTTGTTGTTCCAGCTTGCGTGTCCCGCACGAACACCCCAGGATTGCTGTTCGACGCAAGGTTGGTAGCCGATGAGTTAAAAACCACATAGCGTCCGTCAGCACTGATTGCGCTAGGTGCGATGAAACTGCCTTGGTTTCCTTGCGTACCGCTGCTGCTTTCGCTCGCCAGCTGGAGAGGTTTGGTTGGGGGTGCTGTGATCACGAGAGCCGACGTGTCTGTCCCAGGATGCGAGAGGCCACTAGAGTTTGTTGCGTTGAGACTGAGGGTGTAAGCTCCAACTGCATCCCCCAGATTTGTCGTTATTGTCAGGATCGAATCGTTACCCGAGTACATTGGCTGCGGATTAAAGGATACGACCTCGGTGTTTGGATTCCCAGAAACTTGAAGCGTCAGCGGGCTAGAGGCACTTCCGCTAGGAGGATACGGGTCGGCGATGGAAAACGTTGCGACACTGCCCGCAGGGACAATTTGAGTAAGAGTACCTCCCACAGGAGTTCCGAAGTATGGTCCATAGAAGTCGTTCGGCGCAGTGAAGTTCATCGTATAGGTTATGACTCCACCTGCGGCGACGGTCTGGGTAGCAGAAGGGACGATTCCGTTTAAAGTGAGCCAGTTCGGTATCCCATTGAACGATAACGTATAGGTTCCAGGAGTCACAGTGAAAGTGTATGCTCCTCCCGCCGTGTAAGTTGCGGGACCTGTCAGCGTTGAATCAAAGCCGTAGCTGGCAGGCAATGCCAGCCCGTTTAAAGTGCCACTGATCTGGATGGTGCCAGTAGTCGGCGGTGGTGCCACCCCATAGCCACGCAACGGCAGCACAGCAGGGCTACCCGTACCGACAAAATAAAGACTCGCCGTTCCGGTCATTGGACCTGTAACGGAAGGATCGGAAGCGACACTGAACGAGCAACTTGCCCCAACCGGAATAGTGTTAATGCATGGGCTCTGCACAACGAAGTTGCTGTCGCCCACAATTGTAAGCACTTGAAGTGGTGCTGTTCCTGAATTTGTATACGTGACAAGCTGTGACGGGCCTGTAGTATAAAGTATTTGGTTGCTAAACCCTAAGCTCGACGGACTAAAGCTCACCGCGGGCGTCCCTGTATTGTTCGTCACGACTAACGCCACCGTGACGGTGTGTGTACTGGACGAGCCGACCGCAACAATGGTGATTGAGTAAGTTCCCACGGGCGTGGCAGAGGAGGTCGCCAGTCCGACGATGGCTGTACCTCCGGACGTGATTAGATTGGGAGTGAAAGACGCAGTCATGCCAGTGGGCAGATTTCCGACACCCAACTCAATGGTTTGACTGGTTCCGCTGATTATGGTTGTAGAGATGGCGTAGCCGACTGTCCCCGATCCATTGACCGACTGTGAGTTGGGAGTCACTAGTAAAGAGAAGTCGTTCGCTGGCGAGGATGCGGTAGTGAAGCTGAATATTCCTGACCAATTACCGTTCTGTCCTGAACCGACTGCACTGGCCTCCCAATAATAGGTGGTGTTCCCAGAGAGAATTCCACCGGCTGGCGTGTACGTTGTTCCTGACGGGGTCGCGCTCAACACGCATCCAATCCCGCACGTTGACGAGCTGGGATCTGTGGGTAAAGATGAGGGACTCGTTGCGACAAGAAGACGGTAAGAACTAGCGTTCGACACCGCGTTCCATGAAAAGGTGGGTGCCGTGCTGCCACCGGTTGAGGCGTTCGCTGGCGTTAACAGGGCGGGCGACGGCAATGCACTTAGAGTGACAAACCCCACGGGAGCACCCAACTGGGTAGTCCCCCCATTATTTGCCGCGATCCGATAATAGTACGTCGCATTGGAAGACAGTTCGCCTTGATCGAACGTGACGGATACAGGCGAGTTTCCAGAAAGGATGGACTGCTGCGCCGTTGACTGGAACTGCGACAAGTTGCTGTCAGTTCCCCATTCAAACCACACGCTCGTGGCGGCGCCTTCCGGATTCACAGTCCCATTCAAAATCGCGTCATTGGTGTACACCGGCGAGGCCGCTAAGGTCTTGACGACTGGAGGGGTAGGGGCACTCGACAAAAAGTTAATGGTAAGCGTTATGTTCCAATCAGCAGGATCTTGGCCCAAGAATGCCGCTGGAAGTGTCATGTTTGTACTGGGACCACCGCTCACATTGCTCACCGTATAAAATCCTGGAGCCCAGTCCAAGCCAAAAGAGGTTGGAGGGGGGATAGCAGACGCAGTGCGGCAGTCCGAGCTGTTCAGACACTGAGTATCTGTCGAGGCAGAGACCGTGTAGGTGACGGGCCCACTCCAAGGCTGACCGTTCAACGTCGCCTGGACGTTGATGTTAGTGAGCGTACCGTTTACGTAGGCTTTTACCTGATTGAATACGTCATTCTGGGTATTGGCCTGTGCCCCCACGCATGGCATGATATGAAGTAGTGGCAGAGGGTACACACCGGGCGGATATACCAGCCAGCAAGCGGATGTGGTGTCGATAATGGAGTCTGCTATCGAATAGCTGTTCGCCACGTCGGTCAGTTGTGCGTATGTATCTGTGGATGGGAGATTGAGTTCGATTGATTGACTTTGAGAAAGTACGATCTCGTCGGAATCCCCGCTCAGAATTCCGTTGCCAGAAATGAAACTGTTGGTCCACGGGTTCGTGTAGTCGGTAAACCAGCTTTGGAGTGCCTGGATTGGGGTTGTGTTTGGCGATGGCGTCTTGTCAGCGATACTGAAGCCCTGAAGATAATCCAAGGTCTCTATCAGCCCAGCTCCTTCTTGGGCTTGCAGCATCAACTCATTGCTATTGACTGACGGTGTGACGGCACACTGGCCAAACGCTCCGCCTAGCGATCCCAACCAAGTCAGATTGAGTGCTGCGATAGGAGCTCCTCCATGCGGAGTGTCGACCGTAATTAGGTCTGCAACATCGTTAGCAAAAGATGCAGCCGAGCCTGGAGAGCAAATGCCATTGTTATAATCCGGGATGATATTGCCATAGTTGTAACATTGCCCTTTTGAAGCCATGTTTTCAAGGTAGGCCCGAGAGACCACACCTCCCATACTGTGACCCACTAATATGACATCTTTTACGTGCGTGATCGCTGTGACCTGATTGATCACACGGGAAAGTTCGTACGCCTTGTTCAGAATCGAAATCTTGGCGACATTGCCGGGAACAAAATTTGCTGCGACAGGGTCGTAAAAACGAATATTGAAGACTCGTGTGGAGGACGGAATATCGCTTTGGAACACGGTGTTCCCCGAAGGATCGAAATATCCGAATCCATCCACGGAACTATCGTAGTAAATGTCATAGTTCGTCGAAGCTCCTGTCGGAGGAGTCACATATAGACTTGGAAACATGGCGTGGAGCTGATAGAACACGTTCCCGCTTAACGGGGGCCAATCAGAAGTCTGTCCGCAGAACCCGTGTACAAAAATAATAGGCCGACTGGGCGGATTAGCCTGGCCTCCAGCATTAGAGGTAAATATAAGAAGTCCCGCAAAGACCCAAGCGAATGTTGCCAGGGCTGCAATTCGGCGCACGTGTGTCAGCAGCGATTGTCTCAAGGCGGGGTTGCCAAAATGCGTCGCGACTCGTCGAGCAGCTAAACAATTCATAGTAAATGTCTCCTCTGCCACCTAAAGTCACTGCCCCAGAACTGCTAATACTTGAATCGGAATGGTTCCAAAGAATTCTCAAACAATGCCCTGAACACCATGGTTGACTTTGAAAATTGACGTGTCTGCACAATACAAGACTGTTGCACTTCTGGCGAGACGGCAATCGGGAGGTCCGGAGGAAAGTGTCAGTATATAACGGTGATTCCAAAAACCGACCGGTCTTCGGTCTGTCGCTCGCAATTAGTTGGACCATCGCGATCTTCCGTTGTCTTGAACCTTGAGAAATGAAAGGCTCATTGTTGCGGCGTCCTTAGAAGCGCTGTAATTTAGCACGAGGACAGTACACACATCCGTGATCGTGATCACAGCCCATGGTGATGCTAGCAAGCCCTCTTGTCTACTGCCTAGAAGCCTTTGCCGCTGAGAAACGAAAGAAACCGGTACATACCATACATGATGGCACACAGCACAACTGATAATAGCAACGCCACCCTCCAAAATGATATTTTCGCTTCGGTGACTTTCGATTTCCACACAAACGCGAGGATGAGTAGCAAAAGTGGTACGCCCGCGATCATTAACGCTGAAGGGAGGTTTGGGTTGGCCAAGCTCAGCGAACCGTAAGGGCCGTCATTCATAGCTAACTTCCCGTAACCGTTATCGTTTGTCCCGATATTCCAAGGGTCTGGACAACGACTACCGCATTATTGTTGTCAGCATATCCGTAAACATTGGAAAGCGTGATCGGCGCAGTGTATGTTCCGGGATCAGCGCCCGCCACGTCGGCGAACACCTCGATATCCATTGTTTCGCTTTGTGGAACTGCGTAATTATCGTTGAACGTGTAAACGCCCTGCGGTGCCGACGAGGAACCTTCTGTTTGTCCAAAATACTTCCAACTCGATTGGTTGCCCGTCTGGCCTATGTACAATCTCAGATTAGCGAGTGGCAAATTGCCAACCGTCACGTCGTTGCTTACCGTTAGAGAAATCTGCGTTAGGTTGACTCCTGTGGGACCTGAAGCTGTCACATCGAACGAATTCAGTAACATTCCCGCGACGGTCATAGGTATCGGATGAGGGCTCGGCACACCGGGGTCGAGAGCAACAGAGAGGGTTGTGGCGACTGTTGGGACCGCTATCTCCCGACTTTGGGGAGTGCCATTTAATGGAGTAACGGAAACAACAGCTCCAAGGTTCTGAGAAGTGGAATTAGTGAATTGCAAATATATCGATCCCTGTAATGGCTGCGTATTGTGGGCAGTGCCAACTGGGAACGACTGGTTCGTTTGAGGGTTCGTGACGCTCAAGCCAGGTGTGCAAATAATTCCGGGGTCGCAGTTTATATTCAGAGAAACCCCGGTTGTTCCACTCACTGACCATGATATAAGGTAAGAATTCGGATAAATGGCTGATGGAGTAATGGCAAATGAATTTATCGTTGGTGCTTGAGCTGCTGGCGTGGGGATGATGCTGAACTGGGCCGTGCTCATGGATGAACCGCCTTGCGCATCGGTCGCCCACACTCTGTAGAAATTTGGCGTGATCGTTGTGCAACCAGAACTTACTCCGCCTACAATCCTGCTACAGATCGTGTTTGCATTCCATGAGAACGATCCGCTGGAAGGCAAGCCGTCTGCAATCCACCCCAAGAAATGTTGCCCAGTGTAGTCGTAGAGTCCAAGATCAACGCATTGCGTCGTGGGAGCATTGGGATAACATGATCCATTACTCCATGAAATTGTATTGCTTGCACCCTGGGTGAATATTTCTCCACCAATGGGAACGAGTAGGCTGAGCGAGTCCGTTGCTGACGCTGGCGTTGGCGCTGACACCGGGATGACGGGAAGCGGGCTGCAACCCCATGCGGGACACACGATTGGCGAAGTCGTTGTCGGAATAATTGGATTCACGATGATGGGAGACGTGATAGGCGTTGGGTTATTGCACCCAAAGAGCGAGTTCAATTTCGCTCTCGTGGCCCTCCCGACGTAGCCCGTGCCATTTGTGAGCCCATTCGGCGTAAGGATCTGGCTGGCATACTTCCGTTGAAAGCCCGTGACTGCGGACGCGGTCTGGGCATCGAACGTTCCGCTGACGATTATGGTTTCACCGTCTTTCGATAAGGCCTGCTGGAGTGCCGTTACATCAGGGCCTGTGTTGCCAACTTCAAGATTGGTACTGAGAACGTGACACCATGTCATTGTGGTTGTCGATCCACTTTGCGCAATCGCAAGCTGCTGCTGCAATGACCGAAGCTCCGCGAGAAGAGATTGCACTTCCGTTTGCAGTTGAGCATTCGTCATAGTTTGTGCCGACGAAAACTCTGGGATGGCAAGAAAGATGAAAAGGACGGACGCTACCAACACTCCATGAAGAAACTTCATTTATTGGATGGATTACTTGTTTGGCGACGCGCTGTTTCTTCCATTATTCGACATAACTACAGCGCACGCAATGGATCGTTATCCACAGGGTCTTCTGGGGATTTTCTAGAAAACGGTGACGTGGCTTACCCCTAGTGAACGCCTGCGGGTGTTTACGATGCGGGAACATTGCACATCCCAGGAGATGTCTCGGCGAAATCCGGGAACGCCATGCTAAAGATCTGATAAAAATCGCTGACTGGAGTCGGGCGATCTTGAACTCTGAGGCTTTATTAGCCTCAAAATCATCTACAGCGGCTGTGATGAAAATCCAGAAGTGCTGTTTATCTGCTTGAAAAGATTGGTCGGGGAGAGAGGATTTGAACCTCCGACCCCCTGGTCCCGAACCAGGTGCTCTACCAGGCTGAGCCACTCCCCGACTGGAGAATTTTAAGACCGCGGATGGCGGCTTCGACGAAGCCCATCCGAATCCACGGCACCCAGTATAGCATCCCCACCCATTGTTTCCGCGAGCCGTACTGTCCCGTGGACCGGTGACACTATTCATCCCTTTCGTGGAGATGAGTGCAAGCGGAGTGGTCATCGCCGGCAGCATTGTCGGGGCAGCGCGGCTTTCCTCTGTCCATGGGATTCTCCAGAAAGGAAGAAAGGATTTTCGCTGGCGCTTTCCGGGCATCGCGGCCTGCCACTACTCCGGTTGGTTCATTCTCACCCGCCGCCGCGGAGACGACTCCTTGCTGTTTCATCGAAAGCAATCGGGGCACGCATACCTCGTCGAAGCCCAGCGCGGCCCGAATCCTCTTAATTGTTTCGATTACCACCAACGTATGGTTTGGACATATGCCACAGACCGGTGCGAGCTTTATTCCACCAGGCCCAATACCAAGGTCTCGCCAATACCATCGTCCAATTGATTCGCCGGAGCACCTAGGGTCTAATCGCTCCATCGGAGCCCATCCCGTCGGACGAGCGACACCGTAGAAACCGCCACTTTCATGAAAGAGGGAAATATGGATCACAATGAGGCCGTCCGCAAATTGGAGCATTTGATGCTCAAGAGGGCTGACCAGGCCCAGGAGGCGGCGACCGAACTTGAAGCTTTGGTTTCGCTCCTCCCTAATGAGAAATCTCGAGAGCTCGCACAGTTCCAAGCAAAGGCCAGTCACAAACAAGCCAGGGATTTTCGCGAGCTCGCGCAGAAAACCAAAGAAAGCTAGGGTCCCGCGCATTCCCTCTAGCCAAATATTGAGGAAAGGATGGAAAAAGACATGCCTGAAGCGACCTGGAAACCCCATGAGAAACACGGACGGCTGACTACACAAAGCGACTTACCCGACAGCGTCTACGCATTTCCGAAGCAGCGTAAAGAACCACTGACCGACGCACAACATGTGCGTAACGCGGTGGCGCGGTTCGATCAAGTTATCGATGTCTCCGATGCCGACCGTGCTTTGGCATTCGCGAACATCGAGAAAGCTGCAAACTACTACGACGTCAACCTCGCGGAAACGTCGTGGCACGAGCTGGGAGTGCATCCTCAAAAGAATAGAACAGAGGCTGCCGCTAAAGGAGCTGTGACGCGCGAACGCCAAGTGCAGAGCTAAGAATTCAGTGGTCAGAGGTCGGCCACAGAAGAAGTAATGGCAAGAGTGAAGTGACTCTCAACTAACCAAAACCGAACTTGAATAGGAGACAGAATATGACGGGAACAAACGCAGTAATCGCGGTGTATGACAAGCACTCGGCAGCGGAAGACGCCGTGAAGGAACTTCAGAAGTCAGGCTTCGACATGAAGAAGTTGTCCGTTGTCGGGAAGGATTATCACACGGACGAGCACGTCGTTGGCTACTACAACGCGGGAGACCGCATGAAGTATTGGGGGAAGTTGGGCGCTTTCTGGGGTGGATTCTGGGGCTTACTGTTTGGCGCCGCATTCTTTTGGGTGCCCGCGATAGGCCCGGTGCTGGTCGGCGGTCCATTGGTGGCGTGGATCGTCGCCGGCCTGGAGGACGCAGTGGTAGTCGGCGGTTTGAGTGCGATCGGTGCCGGTCTGTACAGCATAGGCGTACCAAAAGACAGCATCGTGACCTACGAGACCGCCCTAAAGGCCGGCCAGTACCTGGTAGTCGCTCATGGAACTTCGGCTGAGGCGGCCCAGGCCAGAAATATTTTAAGCACATTGAAACCAACCCAAGTGACCGATCATGTCCTCGAACCTACCATGGAAGCGGTGACCCGTTGATCGCATCGTGAGGTGGGGATTGAACCGTTTGTGGATCCCCACCTCACGCCACTTCGGGGTGCAAGAATGCTATCGAGTATTTGTGATGCTGGTGAATGTTATGCGCAGAGAAAAATCCATTCGATCCGGCTGGCGATGTGATAGTTGCGGCGAACTTATGTCAGATCTACAGGCAGGCTGGGTGGAGTGGCTTGCGGCAGAGGACACTAAGGGAAAACCGAAAGTAAGCGGTTTGCGGTTAGTGCACCGTCGCCCTACCAATCCAGGACGCCGCGAGCCATACGGATGTCAATATAATCCGCGAGATGAATTCAGAAAGAACCGGGGCATTGTGGAGGGACTGGCTCTCGACCGGTTTGCCGGTCCCGACGGCCTTATGTTACTGCTTTCGATGATCGCTGAACATGAACTCCCGGCGCGAGAACTGATCGAACTTACCAAGCGAGTGCAGATTCCCGGCTACGAGGCAGTGTACGAAGTGGTTCACGATGCCGTCAGCGAAGGAGTGATAGCGCCTTCTATCTCCTCCGGCTTTTACTTGCAGTGCGAGATTTGGGACGTGTTGAACTGGGCGAAATACGGAACTTCAGCGAAGAAGAACCAATCTGAATCTCTCCCTCGACTGTTTCGTCATGCCTGAAACCAGTTTTAAATTTCGGGACTCCATCGACCCGGCGACCAATTCTCGCTCCGCTCATCTAAGTTTGTTAGCGACTGTTTGCGCACACAAGGAGACGAAATATGAAAGCAGTTGTTGTCCACCAATATGGCGGTCCTGAAGTACTCAAGTTCGAAGACTACCCTGACCCGGTCCCAGGTACGGGCGAAGTACTGGTGCGGGTCGCTGCCACGAGTGTGAATCCGATCGACTACAAACGGCGTGCCGGATTAACCAAGGATTTTTATCCCCTCCAGTTCCCCGGACTGATCGGAGTCGATCTGTGCAGGTACTGTAGTCAAGATTGGGCCGGGAGTCGAAGGCTTTTCCGTAGGCGACCAGGTGTTCGCCATGGCGGACAACACTTACGCCGAACTTTGCGTCGTGAAAGCCGAGGTTCTGGCGAAGGTTCCCAAGGGACTCGATTTAATCCAGGCGGCGGCGCTGCCCCTGGTGACGGTGACCGGCAACCAGCTCCTTTCAGCGACGGGAATCAAAGCCGGCCAGACAGTTCTCGTCGTTGGTGCTGCAGGAAATGTAGGCCGTTCGGCAGTCTTCACTGCGAAGCAACGAGGGGCAACCGTGATTGCAGGGGTGTTGAAGAGCCAGATGGATGAAGCGAAGACCATCGGCGCAGACCAGTTCGTCGCAACCGATGACGACGCTGCGATTGCGAATCTTCCGATGCTCGATGCCATAGCGGATACGGTCAACGGCAAGACCGCCGAGAAGCTGATCGCCAAGGTCAAGCCGGGAGGAGTGTTTGCATCGGTTGTCGGGGCGCCTCAAAACGCCGCGAAGTACCCATCTGTAAAGGTGGTGCCGGTATTCTCGAAATTCGACAGGAAAACGCTCGAGTTCATGGCCGAAGCGGTGCGAGATGGCAAGCTGGTAATCCCGATCAGCCAGAAACTGCCACTCAGTGAGGCGGCCGAGGCTCAGGCAGCGGCAGAAAAGGGCGGCGGCGGGAAGATCTTGCTGGTGGCTTGAACTCTGTGCTTTTTCGAGGATCACCCCGACAAAGCTACAACCAATACCATCGTCCAATTGTTCAAAGCCCCTCCTTCTGCTTTGATACCGTCATGCTGCAGGCTGAATCGCGAATCTGCTCGGAAGCAATCGAAAGGGACGCCAAATGGCCGGCACAAATGAACTGAAAGAGACGCACGAGCGCGACCGCGCCTGTCGCGTCGAACACACTCAGTGTGAACGTTTTTACCGCCCCGGGAAAGACTATGGTCGGCGAGCGGCCAAAGCCCTTCGGCGAAGCCGCTCGGCTTTGACCCGATCACGTCGACTTTAATCTTCGGCGAGTACGACGCGGTGCTGGTGGACGCAATGGGGACGGTGGCTGAGGCCGAGGCTCTCGCCGATTGGGTCGCTCTGCACAACCGCAACCTGGAGACCATCTATATAACGCACGCCCACTTCGACCACTTCTACGGCCTGAGCATTCTGCTCGACCGTTTCCCGGGCGCTCGGGCGATAGCAACGCCCAAGGCGGTGAACGCCATGCAGATGTCTTTCACTCCCCTAGTGGAGCGGCTGGCCCGCCGGATGTTTCCTGGGCAAGTGCCCACCAAGTTGGTTCCACCTGAGCCCTATGAGCACGACACGTTCACTCTCGAGGGCCAGGAATTGCGCATCATCGAGCAGGGCCGCACCGATAGTCCCGATTCGACGTCTCTCTATGTTCCATCGATCGGCCTGATCGTCGCTGGCGACGTTGTGTACAACCAATGCCGCATGTACGTCGGCGACACCACCCCCGAGAGCCGAAAGAATTGGATCGCCGCGCTGGACCGGTTAGCAGCACTGAACCCAGCGATGGTTGTCGCCGGTCACAAGAAGCCGGGCGCGCCCGACTCTCCCTCGACGATCCAGGACACCAAGCGTTACCTCGAGGACTTCGATCGGCTGCAGAAAACCGCGAAGTCCGACCAGGCGCTGTTCGATCAGATGACGGAGCTATACCCGCATTGGGTAGCCAATCAGTCGTGGCTGATGTTTGGATTCCCGGGGGCGTAAGCCAGATAACCGAATTGCGGCGACGGACTGACACGAAAGGTCTGCTTCAAGCTTCCCAAGGGTTGAGGACACCGACTCCCGTACGCTCGAAGTCGGCTACATTCCTGGTTGCGACGGTCAGACCGTGCACCAGGGCTGTGGCTGCGATGAGGGCGTCACGATCGGAGCGAGGGTTCGGTACGTGAAGCGTCGCGCATCGCCGGGCAACAGCTGTATCAATCGCCAGGATACGGCCCGAGAATGTGGGCAACACATGACGATCCATCCACGCACGAAGGATCGCGCCTTGCTCTTTGTCGCGGCGGTCCTTATCCGGCGATAGAGAAGAATTCCGATCTCCAATTCGAGCACTGAAATGACAGAGATGTAGAGACTCGCCGAGGGTAAGCGTTCGGCCCATTTCTTGACGTTTGGATGCGTCTTCCTCGCTTTTCTTAATTCTGAAATTACATTGGTATCAAGGATGTACATCAGGTCAAGTCCGCCGGCTCGTGCAGGTTTCCCCGCAGACGAGGCGGCTCAAATTCAATCTCAGCGGCAGCGGGCATCGCCAATAAGTCCATAACGCTCTTTTGCCCTCCCGTGATCCTTTGATACTCCTCCACCGTGAGCAGCACGTGGGACGGGCGGCCTCGATCCGTGATGAAAACGGGACCTCGCTTGGCGGCTCTCTTTGCCCTGCTTGTGTCCTGATTAAAGTCTCGACTCGACAGTTTTGTAATGGCCATGTGGTCTACCGGCACTTCAGATGTAGCAACGTGCCTACATTGTAACAGAAAAGCTGTTGGCTTTTCCGGGCAGCAGAAGAGATCGGCCAGCCACCACCACTAGCTACCCATATTTCCCGTCCCGTACTTTTGGTGTTGTCGATACGTTCGTCCAATAGACTCGACGTTGCGCTTCTGGCTTAATTGACGTGTCACTGATAAGAGCAATTCAGGAAAGCAGAATTCGATTTCAAAAAGGAGAACAACAATGGCAACTAAAGGAAAAGTCTTAGTGCTGGTATCGAGCGGTCGCGGTTTGCCCTTGAAAGATGGCAAGGTTTATACCGGCGCTGGCTACTACCTCAACGAGCTGACGGTTCCGGTTCGCGCCCTGATGAAGGAGGGCTACGAAATCACCTTCGCCAACCCCAAAGGCAACACGCCGCAAGTGGATGTGCATTCAGAGGTCGCCGATTTCTTCGGCGGGGACGCGGCCAAGCTTGAGGACTATATGCTATTCCGCGACGGCCTGAATGGGCTCAGAGATCCAAGCCGCATCGCGGATGTCATCGCATCGGGCCTGGATCAATATGACGCTGTTTTCGTCCCCGGCGGCCATGGCCCGATGAGGATCTTCTCGATGATCCCGACGCCGGCACCGTGATGAGGCACTTTCATAAAACATCCAAGCCTACGGCAGTGCTCTGCCATGGCCCGATTTCACTTCTCTCGGCTCTTCCGAATTCGAAGGAGTTTGTCGCCGCGCTGAGCTGCAGGCGATGCCGCTGGAGCGCAGGCAAAGGCTCAAGGCTGGATCTATGCTGGATATAAGATGACTATCTTTTCGACGGCGGAAGAGCAGCAGCGGGAGCCGATGGAGATTGGTGGCAAGGTTCTCTTCTACCCGGACTTCGCCTTGCGTACGGCGGGCGGTGACGTAAGTGTGCTCGCTCCATGGACGAGCTACGTCCTTCAGGATCGCGAGCTGATCTCAGGCCAGAACCCGTTCTCCGATCAAGCGCTTCTGAAACTTCTTCTGCCGGCACTCGGTGAGAAGAAGAAGCGAGCCGCTTAGAGGAATAAGGGGGACATCCATGATAAGTAAAAGTCAAGAGGAGACGGAGGTCTCCGTGCGCTTGAAGAAAAATCTCGAAGCGTAGTTCGTCCGGTTACGTTCCACCACTGTCTGCGATCGTTTCGCGCGGCCAAGGCGGCAGCCTGGCCAGACATCCATTTGCGGGAACCGAAGCGGAGCCCGGTCCACGAAGTATGAGTTAGGGTTTGCCGGCCGGCCTCGATACAGACGGTAAGGAGCATCGGGAGTCGAGACTCCTCTGCCCAGTCCCCAAGTTGGCGAGGAACGGCCGGTCGATCGCCGGTGGTTCTAAGGTTTTTCCTTCTTAGGCGGTTTTGATTTTTTGCGCCCCTACCTTTTCCGCTCCGTCCTCGGGCGACAGCGCCCGCAGCTGAAAGCTCTGCCCGCTCTTGTCGACCGCCAGCAGATAGGTAACGAGTTTGCGCGCCACCGCCAGCGTGGCCCGGTTGCGATGTCCGCGCTCCAACTCGCGGGCGTGCAGCGCCGCCAGTTGCGGATTCCAGCGCGGCGCCAGTTTGGCCGCCTCGATCAGCGTGCTTTGCAGCCAGCGGTTGCGCTGTTTTGAGATCGGCCCGCGTTGCTGCTTGCCCGCCGAAGACTTCAAGGCGGCCGTCAGTCCGCAGTAACTCATGGCCTCGGAGCCGGAGCGAAAGCGGTGCGGGTCGCCGATCTCCAGCGCCCAGGTCAGAGCCGTAATTTCTCCGACGGCTGGAATCGTCATCAGCCGCTCCACCCGCTGCGCCAGTTCGGGATCGGCGAGCAACTCCCGCACCAGCCTGCGCTGCGTGCTCTCGAACATCTCCAGCGCGCCCCGACTCGTACGCAGCAGATCGATCACCGACTCCGGCACCTCGTCGAGTTCTTCCAGCAGGCTGGCGAAGTATTTTTTGCCGTGCAGCTTCTCCTTCACGTAGAGTGCGCCGGTCTCCATCAGCAGTCCGGCCATCTTGTTTTTCATGCGCACCGCTTCGCTCACCACCAGACTGCGATAGCGCAGTAAGCGGCGCAGTTCGCGAATGCGCGGCGCGGCCACATAGCAGGCCGGTAACAGATTGCAGCGCACCAGATCGGCGATGGTGCGGGCGTCGATGGTATCGCTTTTCTTCTTGCCCGCGCTGATGGCTTTCATCTTCGCGGGATGCGCCATCTCCAACTGCTCGCCATAGGGCTTCAGCGTGTCGTAGATCCAGCCGCTGAACAGGGTCGCCTCCAGCGCTCCCCGCCACGGCTGCGGACGGGCCGCTGCCCATTGCCGCAGCCCTGCGCGTTGCGCCGGCACGCTGCCTTCTTCCACAATCTCGCCGGCAGCGGTCTTGACGCAGAAACTGATGGTTTTCTTGTGAACGTCGAATCCGATATAGTGAGGGGTATTCATGGGGTTCTCCAAGTGAGCTTTCTGAGCCGGCGCTTTCTTCGCCGGTCTCAGCATCGTAGCCGCTTCGAGAACCCTTCTTCATTTCACTTATGCATTCATACAGACGGGATGTTCACCAGTTTCTATTTCGGCTCGTTGGCCGGGTTCCCGAGATAACGTAGGTGCCCCCAGTCATTCGCGCGCTCCGCCGGTGACGGGGCCCCTCGACTCCAGCAAGGCTCCCGACCGAACAGAGTCTACCTTCCCTGATCGAAAACCACCGCTTGGACAATAGACAATAGGGGCGAAGAAGCCCAAAAGGCGAACATCGGGAGAAAATCCGGCAGCTACGAGAAAACGGCAGCGGCGAATAAGAGGGAAGACGACGGGGTGAAAACAGGAGATTCCACGGGAACCCAACCGCGCTCCCATATATCATAAAACCACCCTAAACCCGACAAGAGTTTTGGGCCTTTTTGTCTACTTTCGTACCCATCAAAAATCCACCTTAGTACCCTCTACTAAAGTAGACATTATGGCTGCAAATTGCCGAAGGACTGCCTACAAGAGATTGCGTACGAAAGATAGCCCTCTCGCTACTGGTGGGCCGTGGGGATATCGGTGGGCGGAGGAGGCGGAGTCGCGATGGGCGACATTGAGACTGTTTCGCTGTCGGTCATTTCCGGCAGCGGGCCTTCGAGGGCGATGGCCAGAACCTGATCCATGTTGTCGACGAAGTGGAGCTTCATGGCATTGCGCAGGTTCTCCGGAACTTCGGCGATATCCTTTTCGTTTTCTTTCGGCAGGATGGCTTCGAAGAGGCCGGCGCGGTGGGCGGCGAGAAGTTTTTCCTTGAGGCCGCCGATGGGCAGAACCTTGCCGCGGAGAGTGATTTCTCCGGTCATGGCGAGGTCGCGGCGCACGGGAATGCGGCTGAGCGCGCTGGCAATCGCGGTGGCAATCGTGATCCCCGCCGACGGGCCGTCTTTGGGAATCGCACCTTCGGGCACGTGGACGTGGATGTCGATGCTGCGATAAAAGTCGCGTGACAATCCGAGACGCTGCCACCGTGAGCGGATATAGGTGATAGCCGCTTGCGCGGATTCCTGCATCACGTCCCCTAATTTGCCGGTCAGAATTGGTTTTCCGCCTTTGCCATCGACCACGGTGGCTTCCGTCGAGAGGATGGAGCCGCCAACTTCCGTCCATGCGAGGCCGGTGACCAGGCCAATTTCGCTCTTTTCGTGGGCGAGCGTGTCGCGGAACTTGATGACGCCGAGGAACTCTTCGAGCTTGTCGGGCACGAGAGCGAGGGAATACCCTTCGCCTTCCTTGACTACCTTGCGCGCCACCTTGCGGCAGACGTTGCCGATTTCGCGCTCCAGGTTGCGGACACCAGCTTCACGGGTGTAACCGCGGATGATGTACCGGATAGCCTCGTCGGAGAACTGGATATTCTTGTCGGTAAGACCGGCTTGCAGGAGCTGTTTCTTTACCAGGAACTGCTTTGCGATCTCGACCTTCTCGGGCTCGGTATATCCGTGCAGGCGAAGGACTTCCATGCGGTCTTGCAGCGCGGGCGGGATGGTGTGCATCACGTTCGCGGTGGCCACGAAGAAGACCTGCGAAAGATCGTATTCGACGTCGAGGTAATGGTCGACAAACATGAAATTCTGCTCGGGATCGAGGACTTCGAGCAGGGCGGCCGATGGGTCGCCGCGGAAATCCATGGACATTTTGTCGACTTCGTCGAGCATAAAGACGGGGTTCTTGGTGCCGGCCTTCTTCATCATCTGGATGATCTGGCCGGGGAGCGCTCCAATGTAGGTGCGCCGGTGGCCGCGAATTTCCGCTTCATCGCGCACGCCGCCGAGCGACATGCGGACGAATTTGCGCCCGGTGGCTTTGGCGATCGACATCCCGAGCGAAGTCTTGCCCACGCCGGGAGGCCCGACGAAACAGAGGATGGAACCTTTGGGATTTTTTACTAACTGCCGGACGGCGAGAAATTCGAGGATGCGCTCCTTGATTTTCTCCAGGCCGTAATGATCTTCGTTGAGAGTTTTCTCGGCGCGCGAGATGTTCCGAATTTCCTTGGAGCGCTTCTTCCATGGAACCGCGAGCAGCCAGTCGAGATAGTTGCGCGAGACGGTGGATTCGGCCGACATGGGCGGCATGGCTTCGAGCTTCTTGAGCTCCTGCAACGCCTTGTCGCGAACCTCCTTGGGCATGCCGGCGGCGTCGACTTTCTTCTTGAGCTCGTCGAATTCGCTTTTTTCGCCGCGGCCAAGTTCCTTCTGGATGGCTTTGATCTTTTCGTTGAGGTAGTACTCTTTTTGCGCCTTTTCCATCTGGCGCTTGACGCGCGACTGAATGGTGCGGTCCATGTTCAGCTTTTCGATCTCGACGTCGAGCACGTCGCCGATGCGGCTGAGGCGTTCGGCGGGATCGAAAATTTCGAGAAGAGCCTGCTTTTCCTCGATCGAAAGCTGAAGATTGGCGGCGATGGTGTCGGTGAGTTTTGCCGGGTCTTCCATGCGGACCGCGGCGATCATTGTCTCGTAATTCAGCGATTGGCAGAGCTTTACATACTGCTCGAAAAGCGTAGTCACCCGCTGCATCCCAGCTTCAATCTGCGGCGTGGTTTCGGTCGCATAGCGGGCGACGCGGACGGTCGTCTGAAGGAAGCCTTCGGTTTCCGCGACCTGAAGGATTTTGCCGCGCTCGATGCCCTCGACGAGAACCTTGATGTTGCCGTCGGGGAGCCTGAGGCTCTGAACGATGTTGACGATGGTGCCGACCTGGAAGATGTCGTTGGGCTTGGGCTCGTCGATGGAGGCGTCGTGCTGCGTGGCGAGGAAGATTTTCTTATCGGCGGCGAGAGCTTCTTCGAGGGCGCGGACGCTAGATTCGCGTCCGACCACGAACGGAGTCATCATATAAGGGAAGATGACGACGTCGCGGATGGGCATCATCGGCAGTTTCTTGCTCTCGAATTTTTCCTTAGGGTTCGACAAAATCGGGTCTCCCGTCCTTATTAGCCCTATTTAGTGTACATCTTTGGCGAGGCTGGCCGGGGGCTAAGTACCCACGGGAAAACGCCGGCGACCTATCGTGGAGACGCCGGTGCTACGTTTCCTAGCTGGCGGCTTTCTCGATCATGGCCAGCGAGACGTTGCGTTTTTCGACCATTTCGCGAGTCACTTCAAATTCCTTGACCTTCTTCTGGCTCGGGAGGTTATACATCAACTCCAGCATTAACTCCTCCAGAATCATACGGAGACCGCGCGCTCCCACCTTGCGGACCATGGCTTGGCGGGCGATCGCGCGATTTGCGTCGTCACTGAACTTGAGGCGAACATTCTCGAATTCAAACAGACGTTGGTACTGTTTGACAATGGCGTTCTTGGGGCGGGTGAGGATTTCGACGAGAGCGTTTTCATCCAGATTTTGAAGCACGCCCATGACGGGCAGGCGGCCGACGAATTCGGGGATGAGGCCGAACTTGATCAGGTCTTCCGGTTGCGCTTCGGAGACGAGTTCGAAATTGCGTTTTGCCGAAGGCGCGGTCTGATCTTCCTCGGTCTCGGCGCCGGTGCGGAAGCCGAGCGACTTTTTTCCGACACGACGGGCAATGATCTTTTCCAGGCCAACGAAAGCGCCGCCGCAGATGAAGAGAATATTCGTGGTATCGACGGGGGTAAATTCCTGGTGAGGATGCTTGCGTCCGCCTTGCGGAGGAACGTTGGCGATCGTGCCCTCAAGAATCTTCAGCAGAGCCTGCTGCACGCCTTCGCCGGAGACATCGCGCGTGATCGAGGGGTTCTCGTCCTTGCGGCCGATCTTATCGATTTCGTCGATGTAGATGATGCCGGTCTGGGTGCGGCTGACGTCGCCCTCGGCGGATTGCAGAAGCTTGAGAATGATGTTCTCGACATCTTCGCCTACGTAACCGGCTTCGGTGAGCGTGGTCGCGTCGACGATGGCGAAGGGCACATCGAGCATGCGGGCCAGGGTTTGGGCGAGGAGCGTCTTGCCGGTGCCCGTCGGGCCGATGAGCAGGATGTTGGATTTTGTCAGCTCGACGCCATCGCTGGGACGCTGGCGGTTCATGTAAATGCGCTTGTAGTGGTTGTAAACGGCGACGGCCAGTTTCTTTTTCGTCTGTTCCTGACCGATAACGTACTCGTCGAGGAAGGTTTTGACTTCCTGAGGCTTCGGCAGTTGGTTGGGAACGGCCGAAGCTGGAGTTGCAGTACGGTCATCTTCAAGAATGGAATTGCACACCGCAACGCATTCGTCGCAGATGTATGCCCGGGGATAATCGCTTGGCGATGAGATGAGCTTGGCTACGGCGTCCTGCGATTTGTGGCAGAACGAACAGCGCAACATCTCATCCGAGCCTGATCTGGTTTTCACTCGACCTCACTCCCTTTCTGGTCGCCCGCTTCGTTGAAGGTTCCAACCAAGGCGGGGCTCGAAGCTGAAAAGCTCGGGCATCGACTGGCGCAACGGAGGACCTTATCCTCTAGCGCGTCTTGTAAATGATATCGTCAATGATTCCGTATTCCTTAGCCTGCTGCGAATTCATGATGAAGTCGCGCTCCACGTCCTTTTCGACCTTTTCCAGTTTCTGGCCGGTGTGTTTGGCAAGCAACTGATTGGTAATTTCGCGCATGCGAAGGATTTCGCGGGCGTGAATATCGATATCGGTGGCCTGGCCGGAGAGTCCGCCCATGGAAGGTTGATGGATCAGGATGCGCGAGTTGGGCAGGGCCAAACGTTTCTTGGCTTCGCCGGCCGAAAGTAACAGAGCGGCCATGGACGCTGCCTGCCCGATGCAGATAGTGGTCACGTCGTTCTTCACATACTGCATGGTGTCATAGATGGCCATGCCTGCGGTGATTGAGCCTCCCGGCGAGTTGATATAAAGCTGGATGTCTTTTTCCGGGTCTTCCTGCGCCAGGAAGAGCATCTGAGCGATGACGAGGTTAGCAATATTGTCATCAATGGGAGTGCCTATAAAGATAATGTTGTCGCGGAGCAGACGGGAATAAATGTCGTAGGCGCGTTCGCCGCGACCAGTCTGCTCGATGACCATGGGAACCAACATCATTTTTGGATCGTTCAAGTTCACCTTCCACACACCTGCCCCTGAAAAATGCCGGCAATCAGGGGGAGGATCGAAATGGTCCGCGTGTTGATCATGCGGACTGGTGATACAGAAAGTCGAGGGTTTTCTCGTTGCGGATTCTGTTCCGGATTCTATCGAGGCCCCCATCGCGTGTCAAACGAGCGCGGACGGCATCCGCCGTCTGTTTTGTTTGTTTGGCCAGCGAATCGACTTCACCATCCACTTCCTCGTCGCTGACCTGCAAGTTTTCGAGATCGGCCACTTTTTCCAGCAGCAAAGAGGCCTTCACATCATGCACCGCCTGCTCGCGCTGACCGGCGCGCAAACGTTGCAAGTCCATTTTCTTCATTTGTTCGGCGGTGAGACCTTGGGCAGCCAGCGCGCGCAACCCGCGTTCCAGACGAACGTTCGATCTGCTGATCGACAAGCGCTTCGGGTACTTCGAAATCGTTACGCTGGATGAGGTCATTGACCAGCTTGTCTTTGGCTTTGTGTTCGGCTTCGTGTTTGCGGTCGTGCTCAATTTGTTCGCGGATGCGTCCGCGGAGTTCGTCCACATTGGCAAACTCGCCGAATTGCTTGGCGAAATCGTCGTTCAACTCCGGCAGGCTCTTTTGTTTCACCGCATTGACTTTTACCTTGTAGCTAAAGGTCTTGCCCGCCAGACGCTTGTCTTCCGTGTCCGCGGGATAGTTCACGTCGAAAACGCGTTCGTCGCCGGCATTGGCTCCGCGCAGGTGCTCGGTGAACTCGGGCATGGTGTTGCCGCCGGCGATTTCGACGAGCACATCATCCATGTGTACGGGCTGGCCTTCCCCGGGCGCTGATTCACCGCCCTTGGGATGGCCGTCGAGCGAAGCCTGGGCAAAATCGCCATCAGCGAGGGCTCGGCCCTCGATCGGGTTGAACGTGGCGTGGCGCTCGCGAAGTTCGTTCAACGCCTGCTCGACATCGTCATCGGAAACTGTGATTGCGGGCTTGTCGGCGCGCAACTCTTTGTAGCCTTCGAGTTTGATTTCGGGGAGCACTTCGAATGCAGCCTTGAAGCGCATGGGCTCGCCGTCGTGCAAATGAAGATCGGTGACACGGGGCTGCGAAACGGGGTGGAAGCCCAGTCGTTCAGTTTCCTGGCGGAAGAAGCGCGGGATGAGCGCTTCGACGACGTCGGTCTTGATTTCCTCCGAGAAGCGCTGGCGAATGACCGAGGCGGGAACGTGGCCACGGCGGAAGCCCGGGATGCGCGCCATCTTCTGATATTTCTGAATCAGGGTTTCGGTCTCGGCGGCCGACTTCCTCGGCGGGAACCTCTACTTCAATCTCGCGCTTTGTGCTCTCTTTTGTTTCAGTGGGGCTCACAATTCGCCTTTCACAACCGGGGGCTCTGTTCCGGAACCGGAGGAAAATCGCTCCGCCGAGTTTGTGCCGTAGAGATGAGTTTAAAGACAGGTTTGGAATAACGTCAAACCGGGGGACCATACTTTCAACCCACTAAAGTAACTGGCACGTGCCGATATGTGAGGATTATGCAGATTTCGTAGTTTTGGTGATCGGGTAATTTGGTAATTTCAACTTGCGCGATTTTAAATTATAAAATTACCGGTTTGCCAAATTGCAAAATGTCTGCTCCCGCATGGCTTAAAGTTCTGAATGCTGAAGTTGTCGCATGCACGCTCTGCCCGCGGCTCGTGATTTATCGCGAGCAGATCGCGCGCGAGAAGAGACGCGCCTATCGAGATTGGGAGTATTGGGGAAAGCCGGTGCCGGGATTTGGCGATCCTTTAGCGCGCGTGCTGGTGCTGGGATTGGCGCCCGGTGCGCATGGATCGAACCGAACGGGGCGTCCGTTTACGGGAGACGCTTCGGGGAATTTTATGTACCCGGTGCTGCATGAGGCCGGGTTCGCCAATCAGCCGACCGCGACGCGGCGGGACGACGGGTTGGTGTTGACCGATCTTTATATAACGGCGGCGGCGCGATGCGCGCCTCCGGATAACAAGCCGCTGCCGAGTGAGTTGGCGAATTGCGCTCCTTATCTGGGGCGTGAGCTGGAGGGGCTGAAGAATCTCCGCGTGATCGTGGCATTGGGGCGAATCGGATTTGAGAGCTATCTGAATTATTTGAAACGGCAGAACGTGATCGCGGGGAAGCGGGAGTACGCGTTCCGGCATGGGGCGGAATACAGGATGCCGGATGGGCGCGTGCTGCTGGCGTCGTATCATCCGTCGAATCAGAATACGCAGACCGGGAAGCTGACGCGGGAAAGGTTCTTCGCGATTTTCAAGCGGGCGCGCGAACTGGCTGACCTCGTTTAGGAGGGCTGGTCCGGAGAGTCCGGTCCGCGCGTTTATCCCTGATTTTAGTTCGCCTTGGTTGCAGTGACATCGAGTTGGAAGCGCCGCTTGCTGGCAGGATCTTCCATGCTGCTGACTATGGTCGGAGTTCCAGGACGGATCAAAGAGCGAATATCGGATTTCATCTGACCGACGACAGGGCTTTGATCGATGGTCGAGTTTGGTACACCATGCACGTCCGCGCCTTCAATATCGCTGGACTCGACGACGGCATTAAGCTCCAGATACCCACCCCGCTCCACTACACGGCAGTCAATGCTTACTCCAATATCCAGGTATTGAAACTGAGTGGTGTTTTTATCGACAGTTGCCGTCGCTATAGGATATCTCGCGCCCGAGCGCAGCTTGTTATTTCGTCCTCGCGTGCGGTGACGGTGTAGCTCCGCGTGTTGACCTTCTTTGCCATCGACGAATTCGCTGAGCACGAAATCCAGCCGGTATACGTTGAGAGGTTTTTTGACTATAGCGTTTCCGTTCTGGCCTGGTGACTCGGATTTTCCGTTTTCTTGTCACCCTGTGCTACCGCACCCTGGGACGCGAGGGCCAGCATTACAAGTATTCCAAGCAAAGCGATTCGTCTAGTGAGTGTCATGATCTTTCTCCTTTTAGTTTGTCTTACTGTCCTGAAATTTGAATATCAGTAACCTGAAGGGAGCTAATCTCAAGGCTATCGATGCTCAGGTCAACCTCCGCGCGGGTTGCAGCTGTTTCGAGCAATGCTTCCTTGTTGGATTGCTCAGTTAGGTGCCGAGCGAGCAATGACTCCTGTTGCGACAAATTGCGCCGCGAAGGGAACTGCTCCAGCTTCGGCAGCGCGGCCTGCTGTATGGCATTTGCGCGACCGACACGATGCACCTCTTTCGGCACAACGGATAAGGGTTTCCTGGCGCGCAAGGTTTGGATCGCGCTCTCGTCGAGCGATGGCTCGCCGTTCGTACCTGGTTCCATCCGTGTTGCCGGCGCGGATACCTTCGCCACCGGGTTTTGCCGGAGCTGCGTCAGCCCCGTGTGCGCATGCCAGAAAAACGCGATTGCCACAATTGCGGCCGCGGTGAACGCCAAAACACGCCACCAGGGCAGCTTTCGACTCGACTCTTGCCGGCCTTCGGCAAGGCGTGCAGAACGCGTCCTTCGAGTCCGGCCCGCGGCTCGGCTTTCGAGTATTGGGAAAGCGCATCGTCCAGCCAACGATCGATTTCTTGTTCGCGGGATTTGTCGTCTATATTCATTTGCGATCTCCCATTGCAACCAGGCGCTCGCGAAGAATTTGCCGGGCGCGAAATGCTCTCGATCGGACGGCGGCTTCGCTGATACCGAGCACGGCGGCGACCTCGCGCGGCGACAATTCCTCGACGGTTGTGAGAACCAAGGCGTCGCGCAGTTGCCGGGCAGCCCAGCGATCATTTGTTGCAAGGCCCCGGTGCGTTCCTTCTCCAATAGAATGCGATCGGCGCCGCTGGCGGGCGAGTACAAATTATCGGTTGCCTGCTCGTGGCGAAGCGCCGAATTCGTCAGTTTGTCGCGTCGCTCAACCGCCACCCGCCACGCGATCCGAGCCAGCCATGCCTTCAAATCCTCGATACGGGCCGCCTTATTTCCGTAGCGGAGCACGCGCAAAAAAACCTCCTGAACCGCATCTTCAGCATCGGCCGGATCGCGCAGGACCGAGTAGGCGATGCGGTAGACCAGCCTTGAATGTTCGCGGACGGCGAACTCAAGCATATTTTCCGCCGGTTGCGCCGTTGCTATGGCTTGTTCTGCCATCACTAAGTCTGCTGTCACCGCTCCCGCCTGGGCCATGCCCTTGAAGTTCTACTGATGAAGAACGAGTCTGTGCAGGTTTCGTTCGAATTAATTTTCAGGGGGCGTGTTCTTTCGCGGCAATTTGCCGATGGCCTAAAGGGGCGGATCCTGGCGTAGCGGTAGCGAACTCTTTGGCCGGCACGAGGGAGCGTCTGCTTCAGGATGAGCCGCCCTTCTCTTCACTCACCTCGACGGGCATAGCCGCCGTTGATCATGCAGCGTTTATCGCAGCGGTCAATCGCTGCGCCAGCCACTGGACGGGTCAGAAACCGACGAAAACGGGCTCGGGATCCAGCAGGATTCCCCACTCGGCTTGAACTTGCTGCTGGACCGTTTCTTTTAAGTGGATGATGTCGCGTGCGTGCGCGCTGCCTGTATTGACTAACGCGAGAGCATGTTTCGTTGAAATGGCAGCTTCGCCCAGGCGAAAGCCTTTGCTGAATCCGGAGTGCTCCACGAGCCATGCAGCGGAAATTTTGTGGTGGGCTTGGAGCGCCGGGTAGCTGGGGATTTCCAGATTCTTCTCGGCGGCACGTCCGGTGAGATTTTCGAACTGCTCCGCAGTGAGGATTGGGTTCTTGAAAAACGACCCAGCGCTGCGGGAGTCGGGGTCGCCTGGGACGAGCAGCATTCCTTTTGCTCTGCGAATCTCGCGCACCGCCTCGCGCACTCTGGCGAGAGACGGCGGCGTTTTCGATTCGGCAAAGTGCTTTTGCAGGTCGGCATACTTAAGAGAAGGTGCGGCTCCGCGGCGAAGGCGGTAATTGACGCGCAGAATAAGGTCGGCCGCGCTGCCCGGTATTGAAGATGCTGGCGCGATAGCGGAATGCGCAGGCGGGGCGGGGAAGCACGACGGTGCGGCCTTCTCTTGTATCGAAGGCGCGGACCGACTCGATGGTTTCGGCAATTTCCTGTCCGTAGGCGCCGACATTTTGCACGGGCGTGCCGCCGACGCTGCCCGGGATGCCGCTTAGGCATTCGACGCCGCCACAGTTTTGCACGACGGCTTGAGCCACAAACGTATCCCAATCGCAACCTGCACCCACGGAAAAAAGAACGCTGTTGCCGGAACTTTCACTGGTGATTCCGCCCAGGGTGATCCGCAGGACAAGTCCAGGCCAGCCGGAATCGGCGACGACCAAATTGCTGCCGCCACCCAGAACGAATAAAGGCATGCTCCGCGTTTTTGAGAAGTCGACAGCTTCGTGGACGTCTTGTTCGTGAAGTGCTTCCGCGAAAATCGCGCTGGACCGCCGAACTGTAGCGTTGTCATGGGCGCGAGCGCGACGTTTTCCTGAATAGTCATGGAGGCGGAGCGGTAGTGTTTTGCGAATGGACGAAGCCCATCGTACATGAGTTGGAAGGA
>CAWDPB010000123.1:0-37550 GCA_963804075.1 uncultured Acidobacteriaceae bacterium
TCAGTTTGCTCGTTCCTGTCCGCGATCTGGCGTCGCGAATCATGCCCGGCATGGTTTCAGCCAGCATGCGCGGCCAGATTCCGTGGAGAGTATGGTCGCTGTCGGATTCCCTGCTGGGAGCAGCCGTCGGCGCCTCGTTCCTCTATGGCGCAGCTGCAATCTATCTGCGCGCGCGCGGAGTCGAAGGGATGGGGTTCGGGGACGTCAAGCTAATGGCCATGATCGGCGCGTTCCTCGGCACCAAGCTGACGGTGCTAACGATCTTTACCGCCTCACTCGCGGGTTCGTTGTTCGGATTAGGCACGGTGCTGGCCGTGTGGTTCAAGCGCCGCCGCCGCATCGCCGCCCGCGGCGCGCCCACGGTGGAAGCTAAACGGCGGGCGTGGCATTCGGCAGTTCTTGTCCTGCGCTACTACCAGATGCCGTTCGGTGTGTTCCTGGGCGCGATGGCGATCCTGTCATTCCTGTTCGGAAACCAGATCCTGCACTGGTATTGGGGGGCGATATGAGGCTGCTGGCCAATCCCGTCCTTCTGCGCATGGCTCTGTTGTCGGTTTCGGCCATAGCCGCTTTCGGACTGGGCTGGTTTGTCATCCGGCGCATCCGGAGAGGTCTCACCAGCGAACAGGAGTCGATCCAGCATTTGCCCATGGCATCGGAGGGAATGCCCATCCATGCCTTCCAGGCCGTGATTCAGCAGTTGAAACAGCAGAAGCATGAACTCGCAACCCAGCAACTTTCGGACCGGCGAAAAGCGAAAGCCTCCGACTCGCTGAGTTCAACCGTGTTGGCCAATCTCTCAAGCGGAGTGTTGTTTGTGAACACCGCTGGCCTGGTGCGGCAGGCAAATCCGGCGGCGCGTTCGCTGCTGGGATTCGCATCACCAGTGGGCCTCCACCTGAGTGAACTGTTTCGTATGGCTAGCGTCCGCCCGCAGGAGGGCATGGCGACGCGCACCAATATCGAACAAGCACTCGGCCCGGCGTTTCCGGGAAAAAGCGCTGTGCGCGGCTTGCTGTTCAACTACGTCACGCGGAATGAAGAAAGCCGCGTGCTCGAAGTGGCGGCGTCTCCGGTAATGGCTGATGATGCCAGCCTGATGGGCACAACCCTGATTTTGAACGACAAGACCGATATCGAGCGCCTGCGCCACGATCGGCGCGGCCAGCGACGAAATTTCCGCCGAGATGGCGCAGTCAGTTGCGCAGTTCCCTCGCGACCATCGCGGAAGATGCGCAGCAACTGGCTCACAACCGGGACACGGAACTGGCGCATCGTGGCCGATAAGATCGCAGGCGAAGCAGAGCAATTAGACCGCGCGATCGGCAGATTTCCTGGAGGCGAGTCAAGGCGGCTGCCGGTTCCTGAATTCAGCGTTGCGGGACACGCAATCACCCGCGGAAGGATAATTCTATGAAGCGAACGATGACATTGACATGGATAGCGACGGTGGCTGGCACCCTGGTGTTTGGGGCCGGCGCCATGCAGGCGCAGGGCCAGACGCAGACTCAGCCGCAATCGACGTCACTCGGCGATTACGCGCGAAACGTGCGCAAGAACAAGCCCGAGGTGAATACGGTGAGCCGCCATTACGACAATGACAACCTTCCTACGACGGAACCACTGAGTGTCGTCGGGCCCGCTCCAGCGGCTGACAGCGCAGCAAAAGCGGACCCCTCGCCCTCCGCCAAGGCCGATGCGAAAAAGCCCAACGACGACCTGCAAGAAAAAATGGACACCGAAAAGCAGAAGATTGACTCACTCAGCCGAGACCTCGACATGGAGGAGCGTGAATACAGGGTGCGTGCGTCCGAGTTTTACGCCAATGCAGCCAACCGCGTGCAGGGTTCCGGCCAGTGGGTGAAGGACGACGCGCAATACAAGTCCGACATCGAAAGCAAGCAAAAAGCCATCGAGTCTGCCAAGGAACAGTTGAGCGATTTACAAGAACAGGCGCGCAAGGCCGGGCTGAAGCAAAAAGAGGACGATGGCAACAAAGATGTAAGCAAAGACGCCAACAAAGAGTCGACCAAGGATCAGGACTCGAATAAGCAGTAAGCCGTCCGCGTGGCAGACGGCTATGAGGCGGACGCCCCGGTCCGCATCTGGGTTCGTTCTCGAATCTGCCGCGCGTGATGCCGGCCGTGGATCCAGTGAAATTTCCGCCACTGATGGGCAGTTAGCGGACCCAGTACTGGGTGATCCATGATCTTCGCGTTTGCGCCAAGCGGCGCTCACAATCGTCCAGGCCGGACGGCCATCTTCTGAATCTCACCGGAAATCGTGACACGCGACTCCTCAAATGCCATGCCGCTCGGCACAGAGCGTTCGGGCGCTTTTCTTCCCGACGGGAAGTATCCGAAGAACAGGACGACCATGTACCCGAAACGATGCATCATGGTGGCGTGGGTCGCTAGTGGCGCTCCACCCTCCAGGCATTTGGCGATGCCTTTATTCGTGTATTTGTAGGTGAGATATAGGTGCTCTAGAATCTGAGCCGAACTCCACTTCCCTGCCGGAGCGTTTTGCATGGCCTCCGCGGGCGCGTTCGCAACTGCCGCTTCCAGTTCCGCTTGCAGCTTGTTGAGATAAGACTCCATTCGTATGGTAATGGCTGATTTAGGACAGCACCCGTGCCGGTGATTCTATAGGAATCGAGAAGACAGTCCAGTACAATGATCGCGATTGTCGACGGACCTTTGAAAATTTGCGGATCAGGACACTGCAATGAAAACTCTTCACTGCCATTCTGGTAGCGGCAGCGATGTCCGGATGCTCGTCCCAGCCAACCACGCCTGCGGCTTCCCAACCGACCCAGCCAAAGCCCCCGAACTGATCACCGGGAGCAGTGCCTTTTTCAAGTGCTACATCGCAGCCCGAGGCTGGGCCCAGGATGCGCAGCCGTTCCGCATCGAATCCGTCGCATCCAAAACGGGCGACGGCAAAGCGGGAGAGTGGCGCGCGGGGTTCGCTTCCGCCGCGCAGCACTCGACAAGGCCTACACGTGGTCGAACGGCGAGATTTCCCACGGCACCGAGGACACCTATAGCCCGACCAACTCTTCGACTCAGGTGTTCAATGTTCAGTTCCTGAAAGTGGACAGCGACAAAGCCTTCACGGTCGCGCAGCAGCACGGCGGAGCGAAGTTGCTCGAGAATAGTCCCGCAGACGCCCGTTCTGTTTGTGCTCGAGTGGGACCACCAGGCGAACCAGTTGCTCTGGCACGTAATCTACGGCGCGGACCGCGAGACTGCCGGACTGCGCGTGGCCGTGGACGCATCGACGGGAACATTTTTCGAAAGTGGAAAAATAGAAGAAGCCGCAGCGACGGGCTCTTGGGTCGGATGGCCGAGCCTGTTGATCTCCGCGTAGTTACGGGCTTGCTTTCCCGCCTAGTTTTTCCAGTGAGGCGCGAGCGCCATTAGCCAGACGCCCTTCCGGAAGAATCTTCAAGTATTGCTCGAAGTTTTTCCTGGCTTCGAGTTTGTCTCCCATTTTCTCCGCGCAGACGGCAAGACGGTAGGTCGCGATGGCGTCGTTTTCTTTGTAGTAAAGGGCTTCCTTGTAGCGGTCCATCGCGGCTCTGTAGTTTTTGCGCCGGAAATAATAATCTCCAACATCGACATCCTTCTGCGCCTTCATCGGGTTCCAGGGATGGAATTCCTGTATGCCGGAACCATCCGAAGAACTATTCGCCGATGAAGGAAGCAGATCTCCAACAGCCGATTTGCTGTCGGGATGGTTCTTGGCATCGCCAGGAGGAGGACTGATGTCAGTAGGCTCGTCCTGGCTCGAACTCTCTTCCGCGGCTTGATCAGGTTCGGAGCCAGGAATGGACTGGCCTTTCGCGGATGAATCGCGCGTGGACGGGTCCTGACTTGAAGAACCTTTACCTGTGGAACCGGCGCTCGGCTGCCCTGGGGCAGTTTGCTTCGGGGAATTTTGGCTGGAGGAAGTCTGACCTGATTGAGCCTGACTCGATGGTGACTGGGGCGAACTCCGATCCGATGCGTCTGGCGAGGAGGTAGGCTGCTGAGCCATGCAAAAAGCCATCATCAGAAGCAACGACGCAAGCGACGCGAACCGGCTCATCATTGGTTTCATTGTAGCTCTAACCACTGTGATGCCGTCACAGCTGGCTTGCGCTGCCAGAACATTGAATCTCCAATTCAAGAAGCGGCAGCCGCGCAGACTCACCGCAAAAAATCAGGCCGCCCAATTTCGGGCGGCCTGTTTGGAAAATCCTCCGGGGAGGAGGGGAACTTACATAGATGGAGGGTTCGCGGTCGATGTCTGAGCTGGCGATTGCTCCGACGCACCCGTATTCGTCATCAGGTGGATATCGACGCGGCGATTCTTGGCCCTTCCGGCGGAAGTCTTGTTCGAATCGACCGGCTTATCCTTGCCCAGCCCGATGAGATAAATCTTGTACGCCGGAACGTTTTTCTCCGAAGCCAGATACTGAATTACCGAATCGGCTCGGCGCTGGCTGAGGTCATAGTTATAGTCGGCGCTGCCCACCGAATCGGTCGCACCTTCGACGGTGATGATGTATCCCTTTGTCGTCGAAGCACTGGCGGCCAACTGGTCGATCGCTTCCTTGGCTTCCTTGGTCAGGTTGTCCTTGTTAAAGCCAAAAAGCACAGAGGTTTCCGCCACGGGACGATAGTTGTCCAGGTTAACGACTGTGTTGGTCAGAGTGTCCACGCGCTGAGACGCGGTATTGGCGGCCATCTGCGCTTTATCAGCGCTCGTACCCGCGGCTAGTGCGTTCTGGTCCGCCTTGGCGGCGCTCGCCTGCACTGCCTGGATGCCGGCCTGTGCGCGCTGATCCACGTCCTTAATGTCCTTCGAGTTCTTCGCCGTGAGATCGTCCAGTTCGTTGGTCTTATTGATCAGCGGAGTCGTCTGCTGGCGAACATAGTTCTTGGTGGAACAACCGATGGACGCCGCAACGGCAGCCACCAGCATTAGGGTCAACCAAATTTGTTTCATTGAGTGAGGGCTCCTTCCCCCAAATGATTGCTCGATCTTTTCTGTTTTTCGATCGTCTTTCTCAGTCTGCACCTTTTGTTGATTCCTGGCCCGCAGCAGTTGTCTGCCGATACCATCTCAAAACTGTATACACCTATTTAAGCACGAGAGATGCCAATTCGATTTTACAGGGAATCAAGATAACAATCCTTGAATCAACCGCTTAGAGAGGGCATGGCAAAATCACAACTGCGGCGTGGTTAAGCAATCCCGATATGGACCGTAGAAATTTTATACTGTCGCCCTTCGGCTGATGTTTTTGGCCAGCTTAAGTAAGGCACGCAGAATCGTAAGTTTTACATCGCAAAAGGCACGCTTATTCCCATCACCTGTAACACCCGAATGAGTTCCCGGCGGGCAACCGCAGCGGTGACAAGGAGGAACGTCTTGCGACCCTCGTCCGGCTCGGCCAGGATGGGATGCTGGTGATAGAAAGTGTTAAAAAGCTGCGCCAGATGAAAAGCGTGCTTGGCCAGATAAGCCGGCTCTGTGGTGGCGATGCACTGGCCGACAATGTAGGAGGTTTGGGCGGCGGCGAGCCACAGTTCCCAGATCGTATTGCCGCCGTCGCCGCTGAGATATGGCTGGAAGCTCTCGGTTGCGAAACGATCCTTGGATTCCGATAAGAATTTGTCGGGGTCCAATCCGCCTTTGCGGAAGATATTGGTGCGCGAACAACGGCGTACTGCGCGTAGGGGCCGGTTTCGCCCTCAAAGCTGAGCGCTTCCTTGAAATCGAAGGCAATGACCGACGGCTTGGTGAACTTGAGCATGAAATAGCGGAGCGCGCCAATGGCGATTTGCGTGGCGATTGTGCTGCGCTCGGAGTCGCCCAGCTCGGGATGGCGAGAATCGACTTCTTTGCCCGCTGAGGCGATCAGCGCGTCGAGCAGGTCGTCGGCTTTGACGCCGAAGCCTTTGCGGCCTGAAACCTCTATCCAGGGACGGCTCTTTTCTTCGTCGCTCAGCTCGTAGCCGAGTTCGGCGGCGCAACGGGGAGTGAGCGCAACCATCTCATAGGAAAAATGCGTGTATCGGTCAGCGGCTTCACCATGGCCGAGTCCGCGCAGAGCCTCGATGACCGTGTTCTGCGCTTCGGATTGGCGGGCGTCGATGACGTTGTAGATTTCGGCAACGTCGCCAAAGTGGGGATGGTCTTTTGCCGCGCCGGGGTCCGCAGGCGTGGTGGAGATCCAGCAATCGTGATCGTTGGGATAACGAAAAAACTTGCGATAGCTGAAGTCGCGCCCCAGCAGGCCAAACTTCCACATGTGGTACGCAATGTCTTTGCCCACGTAGCCGACCGTGCCGTTAGAGCGGACGATCACTTTCTGATCTTCTTCGGAAATTTTGTCAGCCTCTGAGTTCTTCTCCGCGCCCTCCGCGCTGACTCGCGGCGCCCTCCGCAGTTTCAGATTTTGCCGTCCCCGCCCGCCGCATGATCCAGCAGCCTTTGTTTTTGCCCTCGCTCTCGTAAGTCAGAACACCGGCTTCTTTCAGCTTGGTGAACGCGGCATCCCAGAAATGCAGGTGAAGAATTTCGCTCTCACGCGGGAGGAAATCGTACTCAATATCGAGCCGCTCCATCGTTTCGAGATGGCGGCGCAGGACAGCAACCGAGAACAATTCGGCGAGCCGGGAGGTCTCGTTATTCCCTTCCTCGATCGCGATGGTAGCGTGGCAGCGCGGGCGGCGAGGTTCTGCTTGTCTTCCTCATACCAGCGCGAAACACGCGCATAAAGATCCCAGCAGTAGAAATCGAAGCGGGGCGCGGCCGCGAGTGCGGCAGCGTCGGCATACGACTTTTTCTCGATGTGCATGAATCCCACGACCACATCGGCAACCTGCACGCCCGTGTTGTCGATGTAGTTCTGGATGTCGACTTCCCTGCCCGCAAAACGCAGCAGGCGGACAAACGTGTCGCCGAGGATGGCATTGCGCAGATGACCGATATGCGCTGCTTTATTGGGGTTGATACTGGAATGCTCGACCAGAACTTTACCTTCCGGCGCGGGGGCGGTCGGGGTGATATCGGCTGCCAGCGCGGCCGCAGCCTCGGCGCGATTCACGCGGACGTTGATATATCCGGCTCCAGCAACTTCAAACTTCTCGATACCTTCGACTGCGCCGATGCCCGCCACAATTTCGTCGGCAATTTTGCGCGGGGCCTTGCGCAACTTGCGCGCGAGTTCGAAAGCGACCGGAAGCGCGTATTCGCCAAACTCGATTTTCGGCGGCTGCTCGACCACCAGATTCGCGATTTCGAGCTGATAGGTGCGGCGCAGGAACTCGCGCACGGCGTCGGTCAAGCGGCGTTCGAGATGACGGTACAAGAATCTCCTCTAAATGAATGAAGAAACAGTGATTCTAACAAACTCGCGGCGCGGCGCGGGTTTGACGCATGGTGACGGCGAAACCTATGATGAAAATCGGTCGTTCGTCTTCGTTCGTTCGTCTTCGGTCGTCCGTCGTTGGTCGTTCGCGGGTCCCAGACGGCTCAATGGCGCGCGTTTCTAAGCTGCGATTTCGTAGAGAATCTCTCCGCGCCGTCGCAATTTTCCGAACGATAGACGACGAACGACGGTTTCTCCATGCGCATTGCTTACCTCGATTGTTTCTCCGGCATCAGCGGCGACATGTTTCTAGGCGCGCTGGTGGACGCGGGGGTCTCGGCCAAGCTCCTGGAGGAGACGGTCGACGCGCTTGGGCTCGGCGCGCGGCTGGAGATTTCGCGCGTGATGCGGGGAGGTATCTCGGCGTCCAAGGTTGATGTTTATGTCGGCGGCGAGAAGGGTGCGCCGCGCGAGTCTGTTGGAGTGCATCGGGAAGGGCAGGATTCGACTTCACATTCCCCTGCTCATCCGCATGAACATGCTCATCACGAAGATGCTCACCATAAAGATAAGCACACACATGGCCGGGGCCTGACTGAGATTCGGGAAATCATCGGCAAGGCCGCGATCGGCATAGCGGCCAAAGCGACGGCCATTCGAATCTTTGAGGCTCTGGGTACGGCCGAGGCGGAGATTCACAACACCTCAATCGAGAAAATTCACTTTCACGAGGTCGGAGCGGTCGATGCCGTGGTCGATATCATTTGCGCCGCTGTCGGGGCCGAGGCGCTAGCCGTGGATGAATGGGTGTGCTCCCCGCTGAATGTCGGCGGAGGCACAGTGAAATGCGCCCACGGCACTCTGCCTGTGCCGGCTCCGGCGACCGTTAAGCTGCTCCACAATGCGCCGGTTTATTCGTCTGGGCCGCGCGTTGAACTGGTAACGCCAACGGGCGCTGCGATTGTCCGAACGCTTGCAACTCGATTCGGCGCCTTCCCGGCGATGAAGATCGATAAAGCAGGATACGGCGCTGGCACGCGCGACTTTCCCGAGCATCCGAATCTGCTGCGGCTGACGTTTGGCGAGGGGCTCGCAGTAACGTCCGAAGTAGATACCGACCGCATCGCCGTGCTCGAAGCCAACTTGGACGACTTAAGTCCGCAGGTATTGGCATACGCCATGGAGAGGTTGCTGGCAGAGGGCGCTCTCGATGTGTTCAGCGTGCCCGTGCAGATGAAGAAAAACCGTGCTGGCGCATTGCTCACCGTGCTTGCAAGATTAGAAGACGCCGACTGCCTTATAAAATTGATGTTTGCGGAAACGAGCACGCTGGGCGTACGCCGTCGCGAAGAGCGGCGGCAAATACTTGCGCGGCGATGGGAGAGTGTCGAGACGCAATGGGGTGCGGTGCGAATCAAGATTGCGAACATGAACGGCACGGTTTCCAATTATGCTCCGGAGTACGAGGATTGCAGAGCGCTGGCGGAGCAACATCATGTGCCGCTCAAGAAGGTCATGGAAGAAGCGCTGCGCAAGTATGCAGCGGGAAACCCGTAACCACTTGCAGCCTCTCTTATGACAAACTGATTGCTGGTAACTTTATCGCTGGAAGCTGACAGGTAGCCCTCGGCTGCAAAGGCGCGCCGCCATAAAATCATGAGCAAAAAGTTCTACATCACGACTCCTATTTATTACGTCAACGCGCGGCCGCACATTGGCCATGCCTACACCACCATCGCCTGCGACACGATCGCTCGCCGCCACCGCATGCTAGGCGACGATACATGGTTTTTAACCGGAACCGACGAGCACGGACAGAAGATCGAGCGCGCCGCGCAAGCCGCCGGCAAAACTCCGCAGCAGTTTACCGATGAGGTCTCCGCGGAATTCCGCGGCCTGTGGGATCGCATGGGCCTCAGCTATGACGATTACATCCGCACAACTTCAGCGCGGCACAAGCGGGGCGTTCAGGCGCTGTGGACGCGCCTCGCAGAAAAGGGCTACATCTACAAGAGCCACTACACCGGCCAGTATTGCGTGTCCGACGAACTTTATGTGGACTCGGTTGGCCCGGGCGCGCCCTGCCCGGAATGCGGCCGCCCGACGGAGACGGTGAAAGAAGAGAATTATTTCTTCAAGCTTTCGGCCTT
The DNA here is from genome assembly GCA_963804075.1 of uncultured Acidobacteriaceae bacterium. Taxonomy (GTDB): domain Bacteria; phylum Acidobacteriota; class Terriglobia; order Terriglobales; family Acidobacteriaceae; genus Acidiflorens. The sequence goes on from CAWDPB010000123.1 coordinate 9,517, forward strand.
CCAGCAAAAACTGATCGACCTCTACACCAAGCCAGCCCGATTTCATCCGCCCGGAGACACGGCGCAACGAGGTGCTCGTCGTTTGTCAGCGGCGGCCTGCGCGATCTCTCCATCAGCCGCAGCACATTTTCCTGGGGCATTCCCGTTCCCGGCGATCCCAAGCAAGTGATCTACGTCTGGCTCGATGCGCTCGCCAACTACATCACGGCGCTCGGCTACGGCTCGGCCGACCAGAGCAAGTACGACAAATATTGGCCAGCCGACGTGCACATGATCGGCAAGGAAATTGTCCGCTTCCATTGCGTGTATTGGCCGGCGTTTCTCATGGCGGCCGGTTTGCCGCTGCCGAAGGGGATCACGGCGCATGGCTGGCTCTTGTTCGAAGAAAATAAAATGTCGAAGTCGCGCGGCAACATCGTGCGCACCGAAACCATTCTCGACGTGCTCGGAGCCGACGCGCTGCGCTACTTCCTGCTGCGCGAAATCGTCTTTGGTCAGGATGGATCGTTCAGCTTCGACGCGCTCGTGCAGCGCTACAACTCCGATCTGGCGAATGGGCTCGGAAATCTCGCCAGCCGCACGCTGACTATGATCACGCGCTATTTCAAGGGCGAAGTGCCGCAGCCCGCTCCTGCGCCGGAACTCAGTCCAGGATTTAAGGACATCAGCGAATTCGATGAGAGCCTTGTCAAGACCATCATTGATAAAGCGTCAGAGAAGTTCGATGCCTACGATTTCTCAGGTGCGCTCAAAGAACTTTGGGTTTTGCTCGCAACGGTTGATAGGTACATAGTCGAAAACGAACCTTGGCGGCTTGCGGATGCGGGGACTCCAGAAAAGCCGGTTAACGCTGAGCAGAGTCCTTTATAGCCCGCGCGGAAGCTCTGAGGATCGTAACGGCTCTGGCTCATCCAGTCATGCCGGAGGCAACGGCGAAAATCTGGACACAGCTAGGACTGGGCGACATCGCTAAGTTTGATTTGACGCAACTGACGCTGGGGACAACTGCAATCCGGGACGAAGCTCGGCGAGGTGCAGGCCGTGTTCCCCCGAGCGGACAAATCGGCAATCGAGAGGATGCAGAAGATGGAAGAACAGAATGCAACTGTAGCTGCGGGCACGCCGCCCGCGGCAAGTGTAGGGGCGGGCAATGTGGGGACGGGCAACTCGCCCATTCAGCCGAGCGAAGCTCGGCCAGCAGCCGCGAGCCAGGCGGAGCTTGCCCCGGCGAATGCACCGACGGCCAAGCCCTCCGCCGGAATTCCCGACGGCAAAATCACCATCGACGACTTCGCTAGAATCGAGTTGCGAGTCGCGCAGGTTAAAGTCGCGGAGCGCGTCAAGGGCGCGGATAAACTGCTGCGCCTGGAAGTTGACCTAGGGACCGAAGTACGCCAGATCCTCGCGGGTATCGCGGAAGCTTACGCGCCGGAAGCACTTGTAGGCCGCAAGATCGTTATCGTCGCGAACTTGGCTCCGCGCAAAATGCGTGGACTGGAATCAAATGGAATGCTGCTCGCCGCATCAATCGAAGGCGGCCAGCCTGTTCTGGCGAGCTTTTTGGAGGATGTGCCAATAGGGGCGAGGCTTAAGTAGCTGGGCTTTACGCTTTGGGCTCTAGAAGTCTGTGGCTATTTCTGACAGCTTCTCCACGCGCACACCGGGATGGGGCGTCCCTGTCTTTACATTTGCATTCGCGAACGACTAACGACCAGCGACCAACGACTAGCCATGTTCATCGATTCCCACGCCCATCTCGAAGGCAAGCGCTACGACGCTGACCGCGACGAAGTGCTGAAGCGCGCCAAGGCTGCGGGCGTAAGCGCATATCTGAACATCGGAAATGGCGAAGGCCCGGACACTGCCGACTGCGGCATCCGCCTTGCCGAGCAATATGCCGGGCGAGAAGAATATCCAGAGATCTGGGCCAGCGTAGGAATTCATCCCCATGAGGCGCATCTGGCAAACGACGAGGCCTACGCCAAGCTCGCAGAGTGGGCGCGCCATCCGCGCGTTATTGCCTGGGGCGAGATCGGTCTGGATTATTTTTACGACCACTCGCCGCGCGAAGTACAAAAGGCAGTCTTCCTCCGGCAAATCGAACTAGCCAAAGCGGCGAAGCTGCCAATTATCATTCACTGTCGCCCTTCCGACAACAGCGAGAACGCCTGGGACGACTGTGTGGCAATGATCGCGGAGCATTGGACTGCGGAATATGGAACGCCGGAACCCGGGACTGCAAGCGGCCTGGGCGGCATCCTGCATTGCTTCACCGGCAGCGTCGAGCATGCCCGCCGAGGACTTGACCTTGGCTTCCTGATTTCCTTCGCCGGCAACATCACGTTCCCCAAAGCGAAGAATATCCGCGATGCGGCACAGATGGTACCCCTTGACCGCATGTTGATTGAAACCGACTCGCCATATCTTGCGCCCGTTCCTCATCGTGGTCAGCGAAACGAACCTGCGTTTCGTGCTTGAAACCGCCCGCCAGATCGGCGAATTGCGCGGTCTCTCGGCGGAAGCGGTGGGCGAGCAAACCTCGGAAAACTTCCGCAGCTTTTTCCGGCTTTCTTGAAATCGGCCAAACATTTTGCGGATCGCATTGGCGTTGCAGCTATGCCATCATTGTGTTCCCAGAAAAACCAATCGCATGGCTGGAGGCTCAATGGCAGCGACACCAAGCACCCACACCGCAAAACGAATCAGCCCCATGCTCGCGACCGACGATATGGAGAAAACTATTTCTTTCTATCAAAGCGTGCTTGGCTTCACTCCGATCCGGCAATCGCCGGTGTATTCCATTGTCGAGCGCGACGGCCAGACCATCCATTTTCAGAAGGCCGCCTCTGAAGAAGTAATGAAATCCACGCGTGAGCACACGGAGATCTATATCGAGGTGTCCGGAATCCACGCCTTGTGGGAGCACGTAAAAACCTTCAAGAGTCAATACCGAATTCGCGATTTATTCGACCGCGAATATGGAATGACGGAATTTCACATTGCCGATCCGCACGGCTGCCTCGTATTTGTGGGAGAGCCCACTCACAAGAAAGCCTGACACCGGCACATTCGCACTGGCCTCGGCGACGCGCCCGCCATCTTTTGTGCTTTGAACGCTCTCTTCTGATAACCTCATGGGTACGGGTTTTGGGTGAGCAGCCATTGCGTGGATTGCAAGAAAGTTTGCATCGCTTACCGCCGCCCGACAATCCAGAACGAGAGAACCTCTTAACAGTCAATGCCTGACAATAGTTTTGACATCGTAAGCAAGATCGATCTGCAGGAAGTTTCCAACGCCATCCAACAGGCCATGAAGGAAATCACCACGCGTTTCGATCTGAAAGACTCGAAATCGCAGATTGCGCTGGAAGGCAAAGATGCGATCATTCTGCACTCGGCCGACGAATACAAGCTCAAAGCCATCAACGACATCCTTCAGCAGAAACTGGTGAAGCGCGGCGTCCCGCTCAAGGGCCTGACGTACGGAGTCATAGAACCGGCTGCAGGAAGCACCTCCAAACAAAAGATCACGATGCAGCAAGGCATCCCGATCGAAAAAGCGCGCGACATCGTAAAGTACATCAAGGATTCGAAAAAGAAGGTACAGGCGTCGATTCAAGGCGATCTGGTGCGCGTGAGCGGCAAGGATCGCGACACGCTGCAAGAGATCATGGCGCTGCTGCGGCAGAAGGATTTTGGAATCGACACGCAGTTCACGAATTATCGGACAAACTGAGGTCAGAGGTAAGAGGTCAGATTACAGAGGTAAAACCTTTCTGAGCACAACCAGCGCCATTAACGGGAAAGAGATTTTCGACCTGCTCCGCGACGACATTGTCGCCATCGAGGAACAGTTCGGGCAGGACACCGTCTCGAATGTCGCCTCCATCACCGAGATCGGCGAATACCTGCGCGCCGGCGGCGGCAAGCGCATACGCCCCGCGCTGCTGCTGCTCTCCGCGAAGCTCTTCGGCTATAAAGGCACGGGCGCGGTCAAGCTCGCGTCGGTGGTTGAGATCATCCACACCGCCACGCTGGTTCACGACGACATCATTGACGAGGCGCAGATTCGCCGTGGCCGTCCCGCCGCCAACACGCAATGGGGTAACTCGAAATGCGTGCTCGCCGGCGACTGGCTCTACATGCAGGCCTTCAAGATCGCCGTGCAGGAGCGCAATTTCGCCATTCTCGACGTGCTCATCGAACTCACGCAGCAAATGGTCGAGGGCGAACTGCTGCAAATGGAGAAGCTCGGCAAGCTCATCTCATCGACAGGAATACCTCGATCTCATCTACCGCAAGACGGCTTGCCTGTTTTCGGTTTGCATGCGCGTGGGAGGCATTCTAGGCGGTGCGACCAGCGACCAGGAAGCGCGCCTCGGCCAATACGGCCGCGACCTCGGCATGGCCTTCCAGATCGTTGACGACGTTCTCGACCTCACCGCTTCCGAAAGCGTCCTTGGCAAGCCTGTGGCGAGCGACCTGCGCGAAGGCAAGGCGACCATGGCCGTCATTCATGCGCTCGAACACTGCACGGCCACCGAGCGCCAGCAGATTGAAACGGTCATGAACCAACGCGCCTTCAATGGCGTCACTCATGCCGATATCCTGGCCATCCTGAATCGCTACGGCTCTCTTGAATTTGCTTCGAAAGAAGCCGCTCGCTACGCCGACTCGGCAAGAAATGCCATCTGCATTTTCCCGGATTCCGAGATCAAGCGCGCGTTATTGTGGGCGCCGGAATTCGTCGTAGCAAGAGAGAAGTAGCTTCGAGTCTCGAGCTACGAGCAACCCCTCGACCCTAACATTTCCATTTTTCTCAGCGATGAATTGCTTGCTCGTAGCTCGCAACTCGTAGCTCGCGGCCTTCCGACAGAATAACCTGCGACCTCCGTAGCAGCAGCGCATCCGATTGCTATACTACCACGCTCTTTTGAATGAACGACCTGATCACACTCATTTCGAACCACGGCTATCTCCTACTCGCGGTCGTTTGCTTTGGAGAAGCCATCGGTCTCCCGCTGCCCGCCTCCCTGGCTCTGCTCACAGCCGGCGCCGTCGCTGCCTTCGGGCACTTGCACTTCTATTTCGTCTTTCTAATTGGTTTCAGCACCATGATGTGCGGCGATGTCGTCCTCTATTTTACGGGCCGCGTCACAGGTTGGGCATTGCTGGGATTGCTATGCCGCCTTTCAGCGAGTCCCGAGAGCTGCATCCTGCGCTCGGCCGAATATTTTTATCGCCGCGGCAAGCAGACATTGCTCTTCGCAAAGTTCATTCCCGGCATCAACACCATGTCTCCGCCGCTGGCGGGGAGCATGCGCATGCGGCCGGAGCAATTCCTGGCATTTGATGCGATCGGCGCGGCGCTCTACATCGGCGCCTACGCGGCTGCGGGATACATTTTCAGCGACGCCCTGCGCGCCATCACGCGCGGATTGCGTTCGGCCGGTTTCGCCGCCGAAGTGGTTTTCGCCATCGGCCTGGCAGCCTACATCGTTTATCGCGTCTGGATCTATCGCAAGTATCGCCTGCTCGACGTGGCTCCGCGCGTTCACGCCGAGGATTTGGCCCGCCGCCTGGCCACCGCCGCGCCCGGAAGCATCCTCATTGCCGACGTTCGCAGCCACGGCTATTACGATGCCGAGTCCGAGCGCATTGCGGGCTCCATCCGCATCGAACCCAACCGCCTCGAAGATGAAATCAAGAACGTCTCCAAGGAGCGCGAGATTTATCTCTACTGCACTTGAGCGCGCGAAGCCCACCAGCGCCCGTGTGGCGCACCTATTGCAAAAGGAAGGATTCAAAGTGTTCGTCATCGCCGATGGCCTGCGCGGATGGCGCAAAGCCGGCCAGCCCCTCGAACCAGTCCCAACTGGAGATGTAATCAAGCTGCCTATGTTTCACTGACTGTGCCAACAGCCCCGGCCCCCGCAGGGGCGACCCACCTTTACGCAGCGCTTCAGCGCTGGGTAAAGTGGCATCCGGACATAAACTATTGGCTGCCTAGTTCAGACGCCGTAATATTGATATGGAAGGGGGTTGAAGAAATTCCAGCTCCGCTTACGATTAGATTGTAGCTCCCCGCAGTAACACCCGAATTCAGAGTGAATTTAACTGTCTCAGGAGTGGTTCCAGTCGCCACGCCCACAAGGCTCCAATCCGTGGTTCGACAATAGAAAACCTGGCCCGATGAATTCACAAGACTGACAATCGGGTAGTTTTCGTCCATCTGTGCATCGTCGCCATAGTTAGCGCCCGCGGATTGGCCATTTAGCTGCGTGCCAGTCAAGGTGAACACTCCCGCATTGTCGTACTTCACCTTTGTAATAGCCGGCTGGTAGATGGAATTGGTGGAGCCGCTCGGAGTGTACACCCACAATTGATACGATCCATCCGCGAACAACAACTGCCCCGTAGGCAGCATCAGCATGCTCGTCTGATACGCGTTCGTATCCAGGAAAGGGTCGTTGAGTGCCGGGGATACAGGAGAGATGGTTCCAGCCGTGGGATCGAAGTCGAACAACTCGGTGGGCGCGCTGTACGCTCCCAACGTTGGGCCCGCATCCGCCGCCAGCAAGACGTCCCCGGTTGGCAGAATCGCCAATGGCGCATCGTCCGCCCCAAAGAGCGCTGGGCTGCCGTTAAGCGTTCCCATAATATCCGGCCCTGCTGCCCATGTGTTGGTTGAAGGAGTGTAGAGCGCTGTATGACCGGTGGCCCCAACCAGGAATGATCGTCCGTCCAGAAGCCTGATGGAGGGGCCAAGTTCATAGTCCGCCGCAACCGAGGTGAGCAACGGAAGGGTGCCATTCGCCGTGCCGTCAGCCGGACTAATTCCAGACCAGACATTCGCAACAGGGTCATAGACCTCCGCGTAGCTTTGCCCGGTGCTAACTGTTGGTCCAATATCGTAAGTCAGGATCCTCCCATCGGCGAGTTTTGTCCACCCCTCCTCGTCATTCCCGCTCTCATATACCTTGTTTGCGGCAAAACTCCAGGAGTTATCCGCAATCGAATAAAGATATGTTCCACTGACGAGCCCCGCAGCCAGGATCTTCCCCCCAGGAAGCAGCATGGATTCCTCGTCACCGAAGCACGAAGTCGGCGTGCCGGTAAACGCGAGAGAGACCTCACCGGTACTCGTCGCGTTAACCGATATAAGCACCTTGCTGGATGAAGCTACGCTGGTTATCGTCGCTCCGGAGGGAATGCCCGCGCCGCTGACCGTCCATCCCGGCAGAAATGTCGGAGTCACCGGCTTCGGGAGGTCGGTGATTGCATTGGACAGGTTCTTCGTCTTCCCCGTTACGTTATAGGTAACGGGAAAACATGCCTGCGGCGGGAACGTCGCAACATGAGACCAGTCGTTTGTGACGGGGTTCCAGATCGTTCCGGTTGCGGTCCACACGGCATCGTCGTTCGGCCCGTAATTCTCGCCTCCGAACACCCATACCTTGCCGCTTGGCAGGACCTGCGACGCGAATGAGAAGCGGTTTGTGCTCATTGGATTTATAGGATCGCTCGTCCAGTTGCCATCAATGTAGCTGCCAGAGGTGTCTGGCGTGAGCCGCAGCCAGTTCTGGCTGCTTCCTGACTGGACCATCACCGTACCGTCGGTGAGCAGCCTCATTCGATACGCCTGTTGGCCCCCCGGAGTCGGATTTGTTAGCGGAGTCCACGACTGCGCCCAAATTGGCGTGGCCATTGTCAAAACGAGGACAAATAATCTTAATCCGCTCACTCTAACTCTCGATCCAATCACTCTCATGCCCCCTTGGGATTGCAGTTTCCATTCTGGCTTCCCGCCGACGGCGAGTATACACTTTGGGCCGTGCTGCCAGGATGAATCTTCTGTAAGTCGGATCTGCAACAGAGCGCATGCCATGAGCAAGCGCGACCCGGCTAAAACTCTCACGTCAGCCAGCGTGACCGTCATCCTTGGCAGTCCCAGCCCGGGATGCTATCTTCAGCTTATGGGGCGAGCCTTGAGCCGATGCGGCGTAATTCTTGCAGCTGGCGAATCCTCGCGCATGGGACGGGACAAGGCGCTGCTCCCCTGGCCTCCGCAAGCCGGCGACAGCACTGGATCCACGACCGGCACTTTCCTCTCGGCGGCCATTGCGCTTTTCGCCGACTATGTCGATGTTGTGCTGGTGGTGGCGGGCAAGAATGAACGCAATCTCATGCCGATCGTGTATGCCAACGGCGCATCGCTGGTCGTAAATCCCGAGCCGGAGCGCGGACAGTTGAGTTCTCTACAGGCCGGCCTTCAGGAAGTGCTCAACCGCGGCCGCGACGCGGCATTGATCACGCTGGTGGATCGGCCTCCAGTGGCTTGCACAACGATTGAGATTCTCGAAGCCGCCTTCGATCGCACTGTGGTCGACGAAAAATGGGCCGCTGTGCCCGAATACCAGGGCCAGCATGGACACCCATTCCTCGCCGGCCGTGAAATGATTGAAGCCTTCCTGAAAGCGCCGCCGGCGTCGAGCGCGCGGGAAATCCTGCACGCCCATGAGGACAAGATCGCCTACGTTGCCGTCGAAGATCCGCTGGTCATCGCCGATGTCGACACGCCCGAACAATACGCGGCCCTGCCCCAAGCAGCGCTGCCCTAACAAGGCTCCCACTAGCAGGCGCGTACAACTCTGGCTTGCTATGGCGCAGCGCTTTTAGTGTGCGTGTGAAAGCCCGGTTTCACGCGTCGCGGTGGCTTCTTACCATTCAACGCTGTGTCACCGTTCGCTTCCATCCGATGAGGCAGGTGGTCCGCAGATTACACCCTGATCGTTCGGACCGTTCACATAAACCGGCGCATTTTTGGCCACCCAAAGACCAACGGCTGTCGTGGTGTTTCGCGTCTCGGGCGCGACAGCGGGCGTATCGTGCGGATACGGATCTTCGTAATTGTCGACCGACCATTCTGACGGAATTGCCGGTTGCTGGCTCAGCTAGCTGACAAACGTCTGCGTGTCCTCGCTGAAAGTGTTGTCAGTGAATTGACGGAAAGTGTCCGGCTGGCCTTCGGAGTTAGTGGGCCAAGGGTAAGGAGAGAGCAACATGGTGGTACGCAGGGCGTGTTCATTGCCCCATTGGATGGCCTGCACAATGAATTTCTGGTAACCGGGGCCGCTTCCGCCCGTCAGGAAAAAGTTGGGCGGAACATCGAACGCGATGGCTTTGCCGTAAAGCGCTTCACCGCGCTCGAGCGCGTAGTAGGGGTTGGTACCAAAGACGTGATCTCCCAGTTTGGGTTCGTTCGCGTCGATTCGGGCCCACGATTGGAGCGACAGTTTCGATTCCCACACTCCTGGCCGCATCCACGTACTCCCGCCAAACCTCCAGCGCCTCTTCCAATTGCCCGGGAGGGACGGCATCGGATGGCGTGTCCACATTGGCTTCCGATGGATGAAGTCCATTTTGTATGTACACCGCCTGGTAGTAACCGTAGCTCGGGGGAAGCGTGAAGTAATTCGCGCCAACCTGCCCGAGTTCGGCTTGTCCGGGTCCGGTTCCGGCGAACACACTCTCGATGGCCTGAATGATGCTCGGCGGGTGCTCGGCTGCGACGACGGCATTGGCGTGCTGGTAGAGCCCCACGTGGCCGGTTTGGAGCAGTTCGGTGAACTGGCCGCCATTTTGAAGGCCATCAAAACCGCCCGTGCCGCCGACGAAAATGTATACACCGAGATTCGCGCAGGCAGTATTTCCTCCGGAGGCGACGGCAGGGTTGTCCTGCGGCGCGGCATAGGCGGCCGGGATCGCCAGCGTCAGAGCCACCACCAACACTAGATGGCTGTCTAGATGCGCCACGCAGATCCTGGGCATGGGTATTTCCTCCCCACACAATAAATACTAAACCCGCATTAGGATGAATGTTGCGGACCTTGTTCAAAAATCACCACCGGCGCCTCCTCCTCCCGTTTGTCCCCCCCCCAAAGCGAAAGTCCGAACTGCTTGTTTGCGGGCTTGGCGTTATTGATTGGGGCGATATCAGGCCCAATACGGCGGACCCGGCATTCATCCAATGCTTGTCTTTTCCCGACAACCGCGCAGCCGTAAAGCCGTGGCGAATTCCGTTCGGGCCGCGCGCAAGCCAGCGTCGAACGAACAAAGCAACACCGGTCAACAATACGCCCAGAATCATCGGGTCCCATGTATGCCGCGGCCAGCCGAGATAAGGTTTATTGGAAACAAAAGTCAGGACGGCAGCTATTGCGCCCGCTGCGAGGACGAAGCGGTCCTTCTCGCGAACTCCGCGCGTGAGGATAACGGGCGGCAGGCACCAGATCAGACCCACGTGGTCCAGTAGAACGGTCTTGCGAATTCAGAGGCAGCCCCAGTGCCGCCGGCCCACCACTGCGCCGGCAAGTTCAACGACGAAACTGGAGATTGATGGCCAGGTAAATGCCGAGCCAGAGAAACGCTTCGACGAGCGAATAATCCTCGTCGAGGTAGTCGAGGCGGTGGCGAGAGCGTACCGCGGTTAGAGCTATCAGTCCGGTTGCATAGAACGCGGCGACGATCACATGCTGCGCTGCGTGCGACGATGTCCAGTAGCCCGGCAGAAAGATGGCGAACACCATCGCGCCGACGAATGCGTACCAGAGTCCAAAGCGGCGCCAAATCCAGAGGGAAAAGATGGCGCCGGCGGCGGGAATCAAACATTGAACGGGTCCGGCTTCGGCGAATAAGGAATCCCGCTGAAAAAAGCGAGCTGCATGCCCACGCACATAAAACCGCAACCGAGCAAACCGCTAGCGCTTCCTCAATCCCGTAGCGATACAGCAGGCTCTGGGAAACGGCAAATTCGGCGGCCGCGTAGCAAAGCGGCGGCGAAGATCAACAGAAAAACGCCGACGGTCTGCTCCGATGGCCGCGAAAGGAACGCCACGAAGAACAGGCCGACGGCCGCGCCCACGACGATCAGGGTAAACAGGAACAAGACCAGCCGCAGGAAAACGTTGGTGCGTGCGAAGGTCGCAGACGGTTTCCTGTTCCAGGCGCTGCATATTGCGCCTGCGGTCAACAAGCCTTCGCCGCCCCAGTCTTTCAACAGGTTGCGAGCGCACAGCGCTTCTCTTCGTGGATGCGCTGTAAGCTCTCACGCTCCCTCCCGAAGCGCCGCGCGATCGTGATCAGCAGCACCAGCATGGCGCTTCCGGTAAAGACGAAATAACTCAGGATACCGGGCTCGCTGTTCATGTTGCGGATCAGCACGGTGCTGATCCCGACATAGCCATAGACCGCGGCGTAAGCGACGAAAGCAAACTGCCGGCGCATCAAGCCCCCAGGCCAGAGACGCGCCGCACGCCGCCAGCAGGCCAAGAGGCCATACCCCGTAGCCTTCCCGCTCGAACACCCCGGAGATCAGCGCCCAAAACAAAACGTTGGCCGCGATATTCAGATACGTGCCGAAGAAATGCGGCTTCAGACCGCGCCGCTGCAGCAGCGGCCCCGCCCCCGCCAACCACCAGGCAGTAGAGAATCGCATACTGCCGGTACGCAGCATCCTGATGTGACGGAAAGTGTGAGATGGTGAGACCGAACCATCCGGCAAGTGACGATAAAGCCAGCGACAGCACGAAGCGGTTGTCAAACCGATAAGCGAGAAAGAAGAACAGCGCGGCGGTCGCCAGCAGATAAACGTCCCATTGTCCGGAGAGCACGTGAAAACGGTTCTCCAGGTAAGCCAGTTCTACGCTCCACACCAGGCTTCCCAGGTACAGCACGTAGTCGAAGACTACGCTCGGCGCAGGCGTTTCCGCGGGAGACCAAGCGGGCGCGCGCGAAAAGCAGTACCAAAAACAGGCGGCGAGGATCGCCGGAAAGCACGGTCAGAACCACGACGTCGCCGAGCTGCTGCGACCACGTGGTGATCGTCCAGCCCAGTCCGGCAACGAACGCCAGCACCCCTGCGTAGAGGAGAACGTTCAGCTCCAGAAAAAGAGAGAAAGGTTCTCCGCGGCAGAGCCCGCCAGGTGCGCGTGCTGCTCCGGCGAAATTACGCCTTGCTCCTTCCATTGCTCCAATCGGGTGAGGATGGTCATGATGACCTCGTTCTCAAGACCTGGACTTTATGTCAACAGCCGGAGTTGGAACCCGTGCGGTCTGTTTAGCCCCGAGTTTACTCCTCATACATTCCAATAGGCCCGCCGCGCTCAAAAACGCGCCATTAGATGTAGCAAGATCAACCTTTAGGTAACAAACGGTTTGACGCAGTCTCTGATTCTAAGAGACCGCACCAAGGGGGAGAGTAATCCAGCACAAGCTGCCAGAGCAAGAACCCTCCCATTCGATCAGCCCTGAATCGCTAAACCTGCCAAACCATCTGCGTGGCTTACACTATTAAGTCGTGTTGAGGTCCCATCATTCATGACCAACTTGAAACCCCAACAAACCGAATTCATTGCCAGCGTTCTTCAACATTCTCCGCGCATCGCTACGTTCGACTGCGACGGCACGCTCTGGTCGGGCGATGCCGGCGAAGGCTTTTTCTCCTGGGAACTCGATCAGGGCATCGTATCCTCTGAGATCGCACGCTGGGCGCGCCCGCGCTACGCCGACTATCGCGCCGGCAAAGTCGCCGAAGATGTGATGTGCGGAGAGATGGTCACCATGCACCGCGGACTGCGTGAAGAAGTCGTGCAACAGGCAACGAACACCTATTTTGCGGAGTTCGTAGAGCCGAACATATTCCCTGAGATGCGTGCGTTGATCGAGCAGCTGCACGAACGCGGATGCGAAGTGTGGGCCGTTTCTTCGTCCAACATGTGGATCATTCGGTCCGCGATGCGCATTTTCCAAATTCCACGCAATCGAATCCTAGCCGCTGAAGCGGTCGTGGAGAACGGCATAATCGCCGACCGGTTAGTGAGAGTACCCAGCGGGCCGGGCAAGGTACAGGCGATCCAATCCGCAATCAAAGCTTCTCCCGATTGCGCTTTCGGCAATGCGATCTGGGATCGTGAGATGTTGAGTATTGCCAAGCACGCGTTCGCCATCAACGCGAATCCGAATCTGAAGGAGATCGCCGCCACGAACGGATGGACAATTTATCAGCCGGACTTGAGTCACCGGGAAGGATAAATTCCGCATCCATCAAGAACTTTCACACCGCGCGCAACAATACCTGCAGAGTGTCGATCGCCAGCGCACCGGCGTGCCAGGAGGCTTCGGGCAGGCCGCCGACTTCTCTTAGCAACTCTTCCCTGCCGATTTCCCGCGCTAAGTTCACGCTCCTGTCTTTCGCTAACTCGGTGATTGCCGATCCGCACGCAATCGTCGGAACGCATCCCTTGGCCCGAAATCGTATGTCCGCGATACGATCTCCCTCCAGGCGCAAACTCAGTTCCAGAACGTCGCCACAGGCGGGATTTTCCAGCCGCGCGGTGGCATCCGGTTTTTCCATGATTCCCGTGTTGCGCGGATTCTCGAAATGATCGAGCAGTTCGCGAGAATACATAAATCCGATTGTAATGGGCTGACTTTCTGGCAGGTGGCGCAGTTTGACCGAAGCGCCTTTCGCCTTCGCCGCGTTTTCGCTCGCAGGCCTAGAATGGACAGATGCTTAGTCAGCACACACCCCGTCGGATCGCGTGCTTGCAGCCCAGCGCCACGGTCATATTGGCGCGAGTTGGCGCGCTGGATCGCGTGGTTGCCTGCACGAAATACTGCGCGGATGTTGTACCAGAACTCGCGGGCAGTACGCGGAGAATCGTCGCTGACTCGTGGACCTCTAAGGCTGCGGAGATTCTTGCGGTCAAGCCCGATCTTGTGATCGCCGCCGTTCCTTACCAGCAAGAATCGCTCGCGGAGATATTGAAAGCTGGCGTTCGAGTTCTCGCGCTGGCCCCTCGCTCGCTCGCCGATATCTACACCGACATAGCAACCATCGCAGCATGTACCGGCGCCAGCGACCGGGGCGAGCAGGTAATTTCCGAGATGCAAGCGGAGGTCGAAGACGTGCGCCGCGCAGTGGCTGACCTGCCGCGTAAGCGTACCTTCTGCGAAGAGTGGGGCAAGCCGATTATCGCCTCGCAGCCATGGGTGGAAGAGCTGGTGCGGGCAGCCGGCGGCGAGTTCATGGGCAAACCCGGCGCACAGTGCACCGTAGATGACATCGGGCGACTCGATCCGGAAGTCATCATCGCCGCCTGGTGCGGTGCTGGTAGTCGAGTGCCGCTGGAAAGAATTGTGCACGAACGAAACTGGACAGAGACTACAGCCGCCAGAACGTCGCAGGTGTATTGCATCTCCGACGAGCTTCTTAATACCCCAGCACCCACGCTGGTTGATGGGCTGTACGCGTTGGCTGCGGCGATTCATCCTGGTGCGCGTTCAATTCCGGCGCCAACCCAAAATGGGCTGCGACGAATCAAGGAAGCTGTCCCGGAAGGCATAATCCGCAAGGAATTGGTTTAGCATTAGCGTTTATGTCAGTTGCCACGACCTACGGGCCAGAATCCAGGGAACAATGATGAAACGGGTAGTTGCTGCTCTTATCGTTAACGAGGGTCAAATTCTGGCTTGCCAGCGGACACGCCATCAGGTAATGCCTCTGAAGTGGGAGTTTCCCGGCGGCAAGATCGAAGAAGGCGAACAGCCGCGCGACGCCATGCGGCGCGAACTCGAAGAAGAACTCGGGATTGAAGCCACCATCGGCGACGAGGTAGCCCGCATTCATCATGAGTACCCAGGCGGCGGGTCGGTCGAACTCCGCTTCTTTGAAGTGCGCAGTTACCAGGGCGAGATTGAGAATCGCATCTTCCGCGAAATTCGCTGGGTAAAGCGAAATGAACTATTGGAATTGGATTTCCTGGAAGCCGACCGGACACTGGTGGAGGATCTGGCGGCGGGAAAGGTCATCTAGGCCAGGATCTCGTTCTTCGCACTTGCTCACCCCGGGGCTTCAATCAGACAACCGCAAGCCGGCATCCCATTCTAGCCCGCTCCACCGCGCACCAGCCCATACACGTAGACCGCAGTCAGCACGATCATAATCGCTGTTGTTGCCCAGGCGATGATGTTGAAGGTGAGTTTGTTTACGAACTCGCCCATCAATTCTTTCTTGTTGATCAACAGCAGCATGAAAATCAGTACAAAGGGCAAGACCGCGCCGTTGACTACCTGCGATAGTAGGGCGATCTTGATCAGAGGAAGCCCGGGGATTAGGACCACAGCTCCCCCGGCAGCAATGAGCAAGGTATAGAGCCAATAAAAGACCGGGGCTTCGGAGAACTTGCGTTCTACTCCGGACTCGAAGCCCAATCCTTCGCAAACCGTGTAGGCGGTGGAAAGAGGAAGAATCGAAGCCGCAAATAGCGACGCGTTAAAAAGTCCGAGCGCGAACAGAATGTACGCCCAGTCGCCTGCCAGCGGACGCAGGGCTTGCGCCGCATCGGCCGCGTCGCGAATGTCGCGCATGCCATGCAGATAGAGTGTGGCTGCGCACGCGACTATGATGAACCACGCGACAACATCGGTAAAAATGCAGCCCACAATCACATCGAGCCTGGAGGCGGCATACTGCCGCCGAGTGACTCCCTTCTCCACAATCGACGACTGTAGATAGAACTGCATCCAGGGAGCAATCGTGGTTCCCACCACGCCGATCACGGTGTAGAGGTACGCACTATGCCGGAAGGCCTCCATCTGCGGAGGCTTGATCGTGGCCTTCATGGCCTCAATCCATGCGGGCTTCGCCAGCGCCCTGCAAATATGTAGGTGATATAGAAGAAAGACGCCAACAAGAAGACCTTCTCAACGCTCTTGTATTGCCCTTTGACCGCTATCAGCCAAACGATGACGGCGCAGATCGGCACTGAGATGTATTTTGAAACCCGAACAGGCCCATGCTTCCCACGATGCCGACAAACTCACCAACGACGTTGCCGAAATTCGTCAGCAGAATGCCGAGCATCATGAAGAACGTAATCCGCAGGCCGTATTCTTCCCGGATGAGATCGCTCAGGCCCTTGCCCGTGACGGCGCCCATGCGGGCGCACATCTCCTGTACCACGATCAGGGCAATCGTAGTCGGAATCATGGTCCACAAAAGCATGTAGCCGAACTGCGCGCCAGCCTGCGAATATTGCAAGATGCCGTTGGCATCGTTGTCGACATTCGCGGTAATAAATCCCGGTCCTACCACAGCGAAAATCAGCAGGATCTGGATCTTCCAGCGTTTCAGGAATTTCATGCGCGCAAGTCACAGGCTCAGGATGGCCAAACAGAACGACCAGAATAAATGGAACCCGCTTGTCTGAACAGGGAGAAACTGCGGAACCGAAAAGAAAAATCACATTTTGGAGCGCAGCATATTGATCACATCGTCGGGCGTAATCACGCCCAAAAGTTGCTTTTGGGCGTCGACAACAGGCAGCGTAAGCAAGTTGTATTTATCGAAGAGCTCGGCGAATTCCTTTTCGTGGGCGTCTTCCCGGCACGAAATGAGGGGTTCCTGTACCAGCGCAAGCAAAGGAGTGGCCCCCGGCGCCAGCACAATCTTGGCCAGGGGCACACCGCCGGCCAGCGTTCCATGCGAATCGATCAGAAAAATCGTGCCCATGCTCTCCATGCGGCCTTCAAAGGCGCGCAGCGCTTCGACAGCGTCGTTTGTCGTCGAGCTTACGGAGAGCGCAATGTATTCGGTCGTCATGCGGCCCGCGGCCGTGTTCTCCTTGAATTCGAGAAGGTCGGTGACTTCCTGCCGCTCCTCGGGCTGCATCTGCACTAGAATTTCCGCAGTGCGCTCCTCCGTCAGATCGGCCAGCAGGTCAGCCGCAGCGTCGGGCTCCATCTCCTCGACGATATCGGCGGCGCGATCCGTCTCCAGCGATTCCACCACCGACTTTTGAACCTTCGGTTCCAGTTCCTCGAAGAGCGCCCGCAGCCACTCCCTCATCGAGGGTCTCGAACACCGCCTCACGCTCGTCCGGAGCCAGGTCCTCTACAATATCGGCAATATCGGCCGGATGAAGCTTGGCCAGCCGCTCGTGAGAAATCTTTAGTTTCACGCGCCGCGCAGGGTCGGTCTCGATCAGGTCCACGAAATCCCAGGGGATCTCGCGCGGCGGTAAGCGGTGAAGCAGCGCCCGCAGTGCAACCCCAGGAACCACGCCCTTCAGAAGCCGCCGGACAGCCCCCCGCGCGCCGACATCCACTCCCCCGATCTTCAGCAGGGGGCGTCCGAGGATCGTTTCCTGATGAAAATCCACATCATTCACACGCACAACTTTGCGGCCGTGGACGTCGATGACCTGTTGGTCCAGCAAGTCGCGGCTCAACAGCAGCAAACCTTCCGCCCCGTTCGCCTGCGCCCAATCTCGCATTGGCGTGGAGACCCGTACACTGCCGTCGATGGCCGAAATCGCGCTGAGCGGAAGAATCCGGTTGCCGGATGAGGTCTTCACGATAATCGCAGCGATCTTGGAGCGGTCCTCCTGGGGAGCGAGCGCCACCTCGCGCACGCGGCCACTTGCCGCGCCCGTCGAGTCATACACGGTCGAGCCTAGCAATTCGCTAAGAGCCAGCGTGCTCATCGTGAAGAGAATACAGAACTGGCACGGGGGAATCCAGATCAACACGACGGTGAGAGCAATATTTCTCAGCGATACCCCTGAGGCGACCGGCGCGTAGCGAGGGTCCGCCGACGCCGCAGAGTATTGCGCGGCTTCAAGTCGATAACGGCGAGTCGGGTGTAGGATGAACCGTTCACTCAAGCAATACGATGGCGGGCCGCAACGATCTTCGATTTGGCGATCTTCGCGCTGAAAATTCTCTATATTCCTCCATTCGGAAGCCCATTCTGTTTGCGCTCCTGTTGCTGTCTTCGTGGTTCGTCGCGAGAGAAATCGGACCCAAGCTGCGGCAAAGCGATTTCGTCGAATATTGGGTTGCCGCTCGTCTATTCTCTGTCGGGAGCCAACCCGTACTCCGCATCTGATGTGTTCCATCTGGAAGCACAGCTACACCTGAGCACACGCCCGCGCCCCTGGATGATGTTCAATCCTCCGCCGGCGCTGACAGTGGTCGTGCCTTTCGGGTTGCTTCCTTTTCAGGTCGCCGCTGGCCTGTGGTTCGCGCTGCAGTTCGCTATCGTCTTCGCTTCTTCCTTCTGGCTGTGGCGCATCTATGGAGGCCCAGATCGGTTTCGATGGCTGGCCATCGTGCTGCCGGGCATCTTCTTGCCGGTTAGCGTGGCGCTGCTCGATTGCCAGATAACCCCGCTGGTGCTGCTCGGGGTGGTCGCTTTCCTCCATTTTGCGGAGGCGCGCGCTTACGTGGCGGCCGGCGCGGCGCTGGCGCTGCTCGCGCTCAAGCCCCAGCTATGCCTACTTCTCGCGTGGGTTCTTCCGCTCTGGTGCATTCGAGAGCGAAACTGGCGGCTGGCTGCCGGGTGGGCCGCGGCGACGGCAGTATTGCTTGTCCCGGTGTGGTCGCGTCCAGAATTAATCTCGCAATATCGCGAAGTCATCCCGCGAATATGGGACGACGCTGCTCCCGCATGGGGTGGCTTCCTGCGCGCCACGTTTGGCTATCAACGAGTTTGGCTTCAGTATTTGCCTGTAGTTCCCGGGCTTGCTTGGACAGTGTCGTACTGGAGAAAACACCGGTCGTCGTGGGACTGGAAACAACGTTTGCCGGCGCTTCTGCTGGTCGGCTTCATCACGGCTCCCTACGCGTGGACCTATGATGAAGTAATTCTGTTGCCGGTTTTCATCTCGATCGCGGTTCATGTGCTTGCGGAACCCAACCGGCGTCTTGCCAGCCGGCTCTTCGGTTTCTACATACTGATCAATCTCGTCATGTTCGTCGTGAACATAGCCGGCTGCCGGGACGCTTGGTTCATTTGGAACGCGCCAGTCTGGCTGATTGCATACATGCGGGTCATGCGGCAATCTGCCACGATCGGCTTTGCTGCGAGCCGCGTACTCCCGGAGGTTGGCGGTCCATAGGAGATGCTGTAGCCTGATTGCCGTCGGTGCAGACAAAATCCGTCCGGCAGACTTCTGTTGCGGCATGACGAAGTCAAATGTCTCGCGTTGACTTTTCCTCACGCTACAGGCACACTTTTTCATTCGCGCACTCCCAGCGCCGCGGCGGAGTATTGTAGTAAGGTCGGCTCCGCGAGCCATGGCGAATGCCGAGTCAGCAATTCGTCCTATGACCGCAGACCGTGTGTCTTACACGCTCGACTCGACGCTGGAGACTGTGAACCATGCCGAAGAAACGGCCAGCCGGATGGCGTCCGAGGCTGGGTTTGACGAAGAGGAGGTCCTGAAGATCTCCATGGCCGTGCGCGAAGCGGCCGTCAACGCGGTGCTGCATGGGAATGCGTACGACCCGAATAAAAAGGTCTCGCTGGCTTTTGAGCGGACCGCAAACGATCTGATCATTGAGATTCGCGACCAGGGCAAGGGACTGGACGCCAGCAAGATCCCCGATCCGCTGGCTCCGGAAAATCTGCTAAAAACCTCGGGCCGCGGTATTTTTCTGATTCGCTCGTTCATGGATGTGGTGGAAATCCACCCCTCCCAGACGGGCACCGAACTTAAGATGATTAAGCATGTCCGCGCAAACGCGGAATCCAAGGAGGCTCCCCAGTGAGCATGAAGTCCAGCACTCGTCAGGTGGATGGCGTCACAATTGTCGATCTCAGCGGCCGCATCACGCTCGGGGAAGGCAGCATCGTTCTGCGCGATACCGTGCGCGATCTGCTTTCCAAAGGTCAGAAGAAAATTCTGCTCAACCTGGGCGACGTCAACTACATCGACAGCTCCGGCATCGGCGAGCTCGTCAGCGCTTTCACCACTGCCAAGAACCAGGGTGGCGAACTGAAGCTTTTGAACCTGACCAAGAAGGTTCACGACCTGTTGCAGATCACCAAGCTCTACACCGTCTTCGACGTGAAAGACGATGAGGCGACGGCGATCAAGTCTTTCAACAGTTAGCGTGGCCCGGAACGCTGGCCGATAACGTCGAAGTCTGAAGATCGCGCGTTCCGAGGGCGCCCGCCCTCGGAGCGCGCGACGAAACACCTTACATTTCCAAGGATCATCCGGAGCCGCAGCGTTGCATCGCCGGGCACAATCTGCCGCTCGCACTTCCCTTTTCGGGAGTCCTCGTAGTAATTTTGACGGCCGCGCGAGCTGAATACCGCCGCTTCCCTCTTACAATTTGAGCAGGGGCTGCATTATGCGCGTTTCTGCAACGTTTTCTTCGCTGGAATTGTCTTGGCAACAGCCGTGGTGAGCAGCGCAAGCAACCATTCCACTTCCAATCCCTTCCGCAGCAATTCCGCTCAGGGCAGTTCTTCCGGGAATAAAGAAACGCAGAACTGTCTCTCGGTGGCAGACGCCCAGAAGCAAGTCGGCAAAACAAATTGCGTCAAAGGAACGGTCGTGCGCGTGGAGGAAGGTAACAACGGGGTGACGTTTCTCGACTTCTGCACCGACTACCACGCTTGCCCCTTTACGGTGGTCGTCTTTCGCGGGGATCTGAAGTCTATTGGCGACGTGCGCCAGTTGCAGGGCCGAGCCATCACAATCAAGGGCAGGATCGAAGAGTATGATGAGCGCGCGGAGATCGTGCTCCGCCATCCGCAACAGCTAGGCAACAGCGCGTCTCATTTGACGGCGATTCCCAAAGACTATGACGTCGAACGGCAGGGCCACTACAGCGCTGGAACCTTCCGCGCGACAAAACCAAAGAAGGCAAAGCGCGCCCCGCAGGACGCGCCGATGTCGCTAGAGGATCCCGAAGTCCCATAGACCAGCCGCACGAGTTCATCATCCGCCAGTCATCATCAAAGATGAACCGCACAAAAAACCGCTTCAAGCCGGTTAGCTTGAAGCAGCCTGTAGCACTTGCTGCGGACCTAGAAGTGGAAAACGGCACCAAAGGAAAGAGCAAGATTGTTGAGATTCGTTGAATAGTGGCGCGAGAAATAGTAGTCGGCTTGAATCACACGAATCGCGAATGCCTTGTTCACCTTGAGGTCAAGCCCGCCTCCGGCTGCCACCCCAACGTTATTGTCGCTGGGCAAACTAGTTGAGGCGTTCTCTCCACCGCCTGAAGCACTGGCGCCAATTGTCGCATGGTCCAACCCGACCAAGGCATGGACAAATGGCGTCACGGCGTTGCTCGCCCTGAACGTAACGCGAGGACCGCCCAAAACAGAAAGATCCGTCCACCGCGCACTCCCAGTAACACCTGATACATTTGCCGTGATGATATTGCCGCGATTCCACCTGAAGTCCCCTTCAATCCCAAACATCTTAGTGGCGTTGTAGGTAAACGAGCCAATGAAACCTTTTTTTAGCCATTTCGACGTCGAAACATCGGTTGCACCGGCGGCTCCAAGCCCGGATGCTATGCTGTTGAGATCGCTGTCGGAGAGACCTAGCTTCTCTATGGAATACCCGCCGAACACTTCCGCCTTGGGATAGTCCTGCGCCATCAACGGAAACGCCAGAATTCCCAGAAGGACTACTACCACAAAAAACGTCCGCTCCTCGTTGAAATATATTGGAGCCCTTTGGCTCCATTTATTTTGGCTCTTGCAAACAAACTGATACGCCCGCACCAAATTTAATCCTGCGGGTATGTTTTTGATTTCACTCCACGAGCAACGGAAAGCGCAAGGACTTACAAACGTTTGGCACCAAGAAAGGACAACTTTAGTTACCAGCCATCTAAAGTCACCACGTGATGTGCCTAAGGTCACCTTTGGGAGTGTTATGTGGAGTAGAAACGCCTCCGCAGATCGGATGCGCCGTGCCTTGAAGAAAGTGCCGGCCAGTATCCTGCGGCTGTCCCCAGGGCGTCCCGGCGTTGAGTGTTCAGACCATCCCTTTGCGCAGTTCTTCCAGTGGATACTTCGTTCCGCGCCAGACAATGCCGCCATTCCACAGGGCGTGGAACATCGACCGCACTAGTGTGTACATGAACAGCGCAGTGCTCACCGGATGCAGGAAAAAGTAATAGGGCGCCACGTCCGATCGCCTGGACATTCCCTAATAGATCGCAAACAGCGATAGCAGCGCGACCGCATACGGCAGCCGTGCCCATCCGTGCGCCAGCCAGACCCCGAGAAACGGCCCCAGATTCAGAAATGCAAGCGCAATGATAGAGGCCACAGTCCGCGGCCACTGAAAGGACAGCACCGCAAAGAAGTTCTTGGTGAGATTGTTGACAATTCCAAATGTGCCCTTTGCCCAGCGCAGCGAAATCAGATCCTCCCCAAACACGTTGCTCTGAGCATATCCGGCATTCTTCACCACCTTGCCGAGCTTCATATCGTCCAGCACTTCCATGCGCAGAGCCTTGTAAGTGCCAACCGCCTCATACACCGGCCGACGAACCATATTGAAAGCACCCACTCCCATGTGATCCTGTGCCGCCGGGTCGGCCACCTTCCACGGACGATGCCCAAACACAAACAACGCCTGAAAAAAAGCGATCATCATGCGCTCCCCCGGCGCTTCATAATCATGCGCGGAAACAGCACCACATGATCGGCCTTCTCAGCTTCGGCGTAGGCCACCGCCCGCCGCACGGAATCCGACTTGAACAAAACGTCAGCGTCGGTGAAGAGCAGCCAATCCCCCGTCGCCTGCTCGGCAGCCGCTCCACATGGCATGCGTTTTGCCCATCCATCCTGCGGGCAATTCCGCAATATGGATAATGCTCAACCTGTCGTGCGCCGTGGGACCCGCCGCGACTTCTTCCATGCGCGCGCCGGTCGCATCCGTGGAACGGTCGTTTACGGCGATGATCTCGTAGTTCGAATATTCGAGAGCCAGCAATCCATCGAGCGTCGTGCGGATATCGCGCTCTTCGTTGCACGCGGGAACAATGATGCTCACGCGAGGCTCACCCGTAGGAGTCGGCGGCTTGCGGTCCCACTCAGGCCGCGCCACGTCGGCAATGCGTGGCATGCCGATCGCCGCTTCGACGATGCGGGAAAACCACGCCAGCGCGAGAATGCTGCCAGCAATCCAGTAAACAATCTGAAAACTCATGTCGTTAGGAAGATGCTCCAGAGGACGGGGGCGATCCGCCAGCGCCGTCTACGCGCAACGGCGGCGCAAAACGCATGCCGTAGAGGAGAATTGCGGACGAAATCACCATTGCGATCACAGGCAAGATAAAAGCGGTCTGCAAAGAGTGTTTATCCGCGACCCATCCCATCATGGTTGGAGAAGGCACGTCACCCAAGATGTGAATGATGAAAATATTCACCGCGATCGCCGTCGCGCGAATGTGCGCGCCCACCGAATTGATCACCGCCGCATTCAGCGGTGAGGTATTGAGCAGCAGAAGGAAGGCGGCCACCGCAATCGCCGGCACCATCGCCTTCCCCCGCGCAAACAGCGCAACGATCATGACGGGCACGCCCAGCGCAAGGCTCACCGCCGAAACCAGATAATAAGCACTCTTCATGCGAGGCAGCAGATAATCGCCCAACCATCCGCCGGCGAGCGAGGCGACAATTCCGTCGATCACAATGATGATGCCAAAAGTAAAATTGGCGGCTGCGAGCGAGTAATGCCGTTCGCTGTACAGAAATTGCGGCATCCACACCTGGATTCCGCCCAGCGAATAGGTCATAAAAGCCATGCCCAGGGTCGCGGTCAAAAACGCTGGATTGCGCAAGACGGTGTGATATATGCGCTTTAACTCCAGGTACACCGTGAATCCCAGCCTAAGAATGAAATGCCTTGACTCAACGTGCGCCGGCAAATCCTCGACAGTTTCCTTCAGCGAGTCGAATTGCCCGCGCTCCGGCTCCTTAAGGAACAAGACTGCGATTGCCAGCAGAAAGCCCGGGGCTGCTGCGATGTAGAACGGAAAACGCCATCCGTAGTGCGGCGCCAGATTGCCGCCCAGAAGATATCCAGCCGCGGAGCCGACAGGAATCGCGAGGTAAAACACGCCCAGGATACGACCACGTTTTTCTTCCGCAAAAAGATCGGCTACGAAGGTAGGTGCGATGGTGACAAACGTCGCCTCCCCAATCCCGACTAGCGTGTGCCGAACCAGTAACTCAGTGTAAGTATGAGTCACCGCCGTGAGCAGCGTGAGGCCGCTCCAAAAAATCGCGCCCAACGCGATGATCAGCTTGCGCGAATAGCGGTCGGCCAGCGGCCCCACAAATGGCGCCGCAATCATGTAGAAGCCCAGAAACGCACTCGTCAGATATCCGATCTGCGCCTTGCTCAGATGGAATTCATCCTGCACCAGCGGTTGCACCGCAAACAGCACATTGCGATCCGCATAGTTGAGCAGATTCAGGGAAGTAAGCACGATCAGCGCCGTGCGGGATAGAGTTTGGTCGAAGGCACAGGTTCGAGCGAATATAGCGCGGGGAGATTGCAGAAGTAGTAATGAGGTCAGATTGCAGAGGTGAGGATCGCGAGTTTTTCGACTTCTGTAATCTGACCTCTCATCTCTGACCTCTCTTCCTTCGCGGCCACTTCGCTACCACCACCGTCGAAAGCCCGCCGCGCGGACGGAAATCACCCTTCACCTCGGCCCATACTGGCTTGGCCCAGCGCACCACATCCTCCAGCACTTGATTGACGATATTTTCCTGAAAAATGCCGAGGTTACGGTACGACTGCAAATACTCCTTGAGCGATTTCAGCTCCAGGCATCGCTTGTCGGGCATATAGCGAATCGCAATCGTGCCAAAATCGGGCAACCCCGTCTTCGGACAGACGGAAGTGAATTCCGGATCGTCTACCACGATGTCATATCCCGGAAACTGGTTCGGCCAGGTTTCGATTTCGGAAAGTTGTGGTAGAGTCCGGCGCTGGCATGCTCGTCGGTATAGCGGCGCGATTTCGGCATGGGTCCTCACGAGGGCGCGTGTTGCTCTCTCTCGCAAAACAACGCCTCTGTTTCGCACGAGAACACTTTCGCAACATAATATTTCGCAGGTCATTGTACCGGTCTGCCGTTCCACGCCGCAAAGTTCAACATTCATAATGACGCAAACACAGCCGCCGCCGCATCAAACCTAGTAAGCCTTATTACAATTCCGCCTCCCCTCTGTGGCCTATGAATGGTACATTTAAGCTTACGTTTTCTCTGTGTATGCCCTTCAATACAAATACTCCTCAGCGCCAACAAGGGCGCGGGTGGCTGACGCCTGTACTTGTTTTGGCGGTAGTGGCCGTGTTGGCGGCATTGGTGTCGCGGCGCAGCGACCCGCTCGAAGTGCGCACTGCCCAGGTTAAGCAAAGCTCGGTTCGCAGCGTGATTTCCACAAACGGAAAGATCGAGCCGGTCAATAATTTTGAGGCCCACGCTCCCATTTCCACCACCGTGGAACGGGTCCTTGTCAAAGAGGATCCGAGGTCAAAAAGGGCCAGTTGCTCATGGTGCTCGACGATGCCGACGTGCGCGTGCAGGCGGCACGCGCTTTGGCCCAACTGAAGGCCGCGCAAGCCGATCTCGCCGCCTCCGAGCATGGAGGAACGCAGGAAGAAGTTTTGGGCCTTGAGCCGCAATTGGTGAAGGCCCGCACCGATCGCGACACAGGACAGCGCAATCTCGATGCGCTGAAGCGCCTTGAAGCCGAAGGCGCCGCGTCCTCAGGCGAAGTCCAAGAGGCGCAAAACACGCTCGCACGCGCCAACGCGCAGATGGAATTCCTCGAAGCGGAAGAAAACGCAACGCTATTCCTCCGCTGAAGTGGCGCGCGTGCAGGCGCAGCGCGACCGGCAAACGCAGCTTACGCCGCCGCCCAGGAGAATCTGGCCAAGGCCTCCGTCCGCGCCCCTTTTGACGGAATCGTCTATTCCGTGCCCGTCCGGCAGAGGAACTTCGTCTCCGCCGGGGAACTGCTGCTTCAACTCGCCGATCTGCGCACAGTTCAACTCCGTGCCTTTGTCGACGAGCCCGACATTGCCCGTCTTGCTATCGGCGACCCGATCGAAATCACGTGGGATGCCTCTCCCGGCCGCATCTGGCAAACCAAGGTAACCACGATTCCCTCGACGGTAACACCGCGCGGCTCGCGCAATGTTGGCGAGACAACCAGCATCGTCGATAATAAGGAATTCAAGCTGTTGCCGAACGTCAACGTGGGCGTAACCATCGTCGCGGCCGAGCACGACAACGTACTGGTGGTGCCGCGCGAGGCGGTCCGCAACGACGAATCCAAACCCTACGTGTTGCTGATTGTCGGCCACGAATTCAAGCGCCGCGAGGTAGAGACCGCGCTTTCCAGATCTCACCGAGGTGGAAGTCTTGTCGCCGCGGATTGTCCGCCAACGATCTGGTGGCTATCGGGTCGATCAACGGCAAACCTCTCGCCGACGGAATGCAGGTCAAGTTCTAAATTATGAGTCGAGTTTTAATAATTTCGCGTTCATTTTCCTCTTCTTGCTCACCGTCCCCAGCTTTGCGGACTCTGCGCGGGAAATGCTGGCCGCTGGCCGGATCGATGCAGCCATCACCGCGCTCAATGGACGCATGTCTGCGGTGCCCACCGATGCCGAGTCCGCCAACCTCCTCTGCCGAGCCTACTTCGCACTTGAGGATTTCGATCGCGCCGAGACCTCCTGCAAGAAAGCAATCGCGCTTGATCCAGGTAACGGGCGCTATCATCGATGGCTCGCGCACGTTTATGGCGAGAAGGCGTCACGGGCGAGTTTGCTCTCGGCCGCGGGCCTCGCCATCAAGACACGCCAGGAACTCGAACGGGCCGTCGAGTTGGCCCCCGCGGATGTCGACTCGCGTGTCGATCTCGCGGAATTCTACCTGGAAGCCCCTGGAATCGTTGGCGGCGGCCAGGATAAAGCGCGTGCCCAGGCCGAGATCATCGGCACAACAGATCCCGCTCGGAAACATTGGGTCTATGGCCGCATCGCGGAAAAGAATCACGACAACGCCGCTGCCGAGCGGGAATACCACAGCATGATTGACGTCAGCAACGGCGATTCAGAAGCATGGCTGAACCTTGCGTTGTATTTCCGCCACCAGAAGCGCTATGACGAGATGGAGCAAACTCTCGTCCGCACCAGCCAGGCGCCCATGTCCAAACCCGACGTCCTCGTCGATATCGCGCAAAACCTCTATCGCGTCGGGCGCAATCCGACGCTTGCGATCCGAGTACTTCGCCGCTATCTTGCTTCCGGTCCGGTTGAGGAAGCTCCTGCTTTCAAAGCCCACTACCTTCTCGGCTCGCTGTTTGAGAAGCAAGGCGACAGAACCGAAGCCGCACGCGAATATAAGGACTCTCTTTCCTTGGCGCCGCAGTTCGCGGAGGCTCAGCAAGGTCTCAACCGAGTCGCGCACTAGCGCGTGTTTCATAAACCGGGTTTGGAAAGGGCACGGCTTCAGCCGTGCCGTAAGCTCCGGCCAAAATGCGGGGATTCAGCCCCTGAGGGAGTGCCCTTCGACCCGGAAGACATTTGTGAAACACGCTCTAAACGCTCTCTGAGATTTCCTTTCCGCGCACTACAATCTCTAGGCATGCCACCACCAGATAGCGATAGGGCCAATTGCTCTGAGTACGGCCTCGGTCGCCAGAGCTAGTGGCGTGCATGGATTGACAACACATAGATCGACGAGACTAACGATAGAAGAGGATGCGATGAAACTCCGATTGCCGGCTTCGTGGCGCTTGCTCGCATGGATTGCACTGATGAATATTGCCCTGCCGAACTTGGCGACGTCCGCTTCGGCAGAACCCTTGCCGCTTGAGCGCGCCATCCGGCTCGCTCTGGCGCATAGCGCGAATTCGGCGATCGCTCAGGTGGACGTGCAGCGGGCTATCGCTTCGTATCACGAGCTTCGGGACAACCGCATCCCGCAACTCTATGCCGGTTCCGGTCTCGGCTATTCCTACGGGTTCCCGCTGGCAATCGAAGGCTCAGCTCCCTCGCTGGTTACCATCGTCGCGCAGAGTCCGGTTCTTAACCTAGCTCAGGACAAGTATCTAGGAGCGGCAAAAGCGGACACCCGTGCCGCCAAGCTTGAGGAAAAGGATCAGCGCAACGCGCTCATTCAGGATG